>CAYTBD010000005.1:0-29331 GCA_964435755.1 uncultured Rhodobacterales bacterium | reverse complement strand
CTTCCTGATCCTGCCCCATCACCTGAAAGGCGGGACGCGGGACACCGCGCCGTCGCGTTTCCGCATCCGCTTCGACGCGGGCTTCGACGCGCTGCGCGAGCGTGGGGTGGGCCGCCTGGCCGATGCCGCGATCCGGTGGCGCTGGCTGGTCACAGGGCTGGCCGTCGGTGCCTTGATCCTGACCGTCGGCGCGCTCGGCGGCGGCGTGGTCAAGCGCGAAGCGATGCCCGAGATCGATGGCGACGTGCTGGAGGCACGGCTGCTTCTGCCCGCGGGCACGCCGCTGGCGCGCACGGGCCAAGCCGTCGCGCAGGTGGAGGCGGCGCTCGACCGGGTGAACGCCCGCCTGACACCGGCACAACCCGACGCACAACCGCTGGTGATCCGCCGCATCACGCGGATGGGCCGCAACCTTTCGGCGGGTGAGACCGGCGCGCACGTCGCCACCGTCGCGGTAGACCTTTTGGGAGCTGAAACCCGGACCAGCACACTGGACGATATCATCACACTCTGGCGCGAAGAGATCGGGCCGCTGGCAGGCGTCAACTCGCTGATCCTGACCGAGCCGGGGATCGGGCCGCAGGGCATCGCCGTGGAGCTCCGCCTGACACATCCCGACCTCGCCACACTGGAGGCTGCGGGCCGCGCCACCCTGGCCGAACTGGAAACCTATGCCGGTGTGCGCAACGCGATCGTCGATCTGCGCCCCGGCGCGCCCGAGTTGCGGCTGAGCCTGTCGCCGGGCGCCGAAGCGCTGGGGCTGACCGCCACGGATGTGGCCGGGCAGCTGCGCGCGGCGTTCCTTGGCACGCAACTTTCCGAGATCCGGCGCGGCGATCTGGCCTGGGATCTGGAGGTACGGCTGAGCGACACAGACCGCGCCACCCGTTCCGACCTGGCCGCCTTCGAGATAGCGCTGCCCGACGGCGGCACCGTCCCGCTGGCCAGCATCGCAACCGTCACCGAGGCGCGCGGCTGGGCAAACGTGACGCGGCGCAACGGCGTTCGAACGCTCACCGTCTCGGCCGACGTGGACGGCAGGATCGGCAATGCCGACGCGATCACCGCCCGGCTGGCCGAAGGCTTCCTCCCCGGTCTGGCCGCCGCGACGCCCGGCCTCGGTTTCGAGATCGCAGGACAGGCCGCAAATTCGGCGGAAACTGTCGGCTCGATCCTGCGCGGCTTCCTGATCGGGCTCGTGGGCATCTATATCGTGCTCAGCTTCCAGTTCCGCAGCTATGTCGAACCGCTGATCGTGATGATTACGATCCCGCTGGCCTTCCTCGGCGTGATCTGGGGCCATGTGCTGATGGGCTACAACATCTCGATGCCGTCACTGGTGGGCGCGGCGTCGCTTGCCGGCATCGTGGTGAACAACGCCATCCTGCTGATAGGCGTCATCAACGCCCGTCGCGCTGAGGGGCGGTCGGCCCCGGACGCCGCCGGAGACGCCGTCCGGGCACGGTTCCGCCCGATCTTCGTCTCGGTCTCGACCACCATCATGGGGCTTGCGCCTCTGCTGCTGGAAACCTCGACCCAGGCCCAGACGCTCAAACCCCTGGTGATCTCGGTCGTCTTCGGTCTGCTCGCGGCGACGGTGCTGATCCTGGTCGTGCTTCCGGCCTTCTACGGAGCGCTAAACGACATCCGTGCGACGCGCGAAGGGGTACAAACGGCTTGAAAAGCAGCCTCGCAAAACGGAAACGGCATGTCAGCTGCGCGCGAATGGCGGGCATGTGGATCCATTCTTCCGTTTCGTTTCAGCAGTCGGCTTCATCCATCAACGCCCTGATGTGACGCGCGAACCACCAAGTCGCAGGCGCGCCGATCAACCCGCCGATTACGATAGACCAAAGAGTGGACAGGACCGGCAGGCCAACCCATGACCCGAGTAGCGAGGCGAAGAAGATGTTCACCGCCATTGCACCGGCGCCGAAGGGATAAAGCGCCACCGCGATCTGACTTGTGGACCAGCCAGACCGCGTCATCGGCGGGAAACCAGCCATTGAACTGCAGCCATCGCCGCGACGAGCGTGAGGCAGGCCATCGCGTACCAGAACTCCGCGGTCGCGCTCTGGGCTTGTGGAATCGGACGCTGGAAGTCTTCGGCCCTTCCGGCTGTTGCGAATGCGACGACGAGAAGGGGGGCGAGAATTCGCATGGATCAGTTCTCCTGGGTCAGGGTTCGATAGATGTCGGGCAGCGCACGTGCGAGCCGCTCCGGGTTCGGCAGAAGGGTAAAGCCGCCCGGACCGAAGATGCGGGCGAACCAGTCCTGGCCATCCTCGTCGATCACGACGCCGTGCAGGCTCTGCCCCGCGCGGCGGGCCTCGCGGACGGCCATGTGACTGTCCTCGATCCCGTGGCGGCCCTCGTAATGGTCCAGATCGTTGGGCTTGCCGTCGGTCAAGACCAGCAGCAGCTTCTTCTCGGACGGCTGTAGCGCCAGCTGCGCGCTTGCGTGGCGGATGGCGGCGCCGAGGCGCGTGTAATGGCCCGGCCGCATCGCGGCGATATTGGCATAAGTCTCGGGCGACACGGGCGCATCGAAATCCTTGATCCGGGTTAGAAACACCCGGTCGCGGCGTAGCGAGGAGAAGCCCCATACGCCCAATCTGTCGCCCGCCGCGTCGATTCCGGAGGCGAGACCGGCGACCGCCTCGCGGGCGACGTCGATGACGGATGTCTCGCCGATTGCCGCCTCGGTCGAGCGCGACATGTCGACCAGGAACAGGACCGACAGGTCGCGCTCTGTCTGCCGCGCGGCCTGCCAGATGCGGTCAGACCCGCGGCCCGTCGCCTTCAGGTCGGCGCGGGTCGTGAGCAAGGCGTCGAGATCGAGCTCGGTGCCGTCCACCTGTCGCGGCTGCAGGATGCGGCGCGGGCGCAGCGCCTCGAACTGGCGGCGCACCTCGCGGATGCGGCGCGGATCGGGACGGTAGCTTTCGCCCGCTCCGGGCTGCGCGGGCGCGTCGAGCACGCGACAGTGGCCGGGCATGTAGTCGCGCGTCCGGTGATTCCATTCGGGATAGGTGTGTTCGCCGGCCAGCGCCTCGTGGTCCGCATCGGCGGGGGACAGGTCGAGATGCAGCCTGAGCCGCGTCGCCGTCTTGCGGTCGTGACGGTTCAGCGTGATCCGGTCCTGATCCTCGGCGGCCTTCTGGGCGTTCTCGTCGTCATCGTCGTGGACCGACCTGTTGATGTTCATCGATTCGACCCAGGACAGGATCGACTCGAAGCGGTGGATGATGAAGCTGTCGCTGCGCCGGTTCTGCTCGTTGTCCTTCCGCTCGCCCAGCTTGCGGGCCGTCATGGCCGCGCCCGGCGGCGGCGGAGCGCCTTCCTCGGCCTCCTCGGGGGCGACGCCACCTGCGCCGGGAGGACCGAACTCCAGCCAGATCGGCACCGGCGCGAAAGGCATGTGCCCGCGACTTGTCGAGATCCCTTCAAGCCGGGCATGCTCGCCGCAAAGCTGGTCGCGCACCGCCTGTTCCATGGCGCTCTCGGAGGTCGGGCGCATAATGTTGAGCCGGGCGGCTGCGCATAGTTCGGCCATGCGCAGGTAGGCATCGCGCAGCCCGGGGCAGGCCGCGTAGGCGCGGTCGGCCGCTGCGGCGTTGGCACGGATCTGCGCACAATCCCGCGCCGGCCCATCGTCGGGCAGGTCGAGAGGCGCCGGATCGCCGACCGCGGCCAGCGCCGTAAGCCAGAAATACGCCGCGCGGTTCAGGCCCGCGCCGGGGAAGGCGGCGATGACAGGCGGCAGGGCCAGACGCTCGCCGTCGAAGCGCGCGAGGTGTTCTCGGTCCCGCTCCACCCCCAGCTTGCGCCGGACAGACTGGCGATGGCGCGTCACGGTGGCAGGACTTTCCGTCAGTTCCACCCCCGCGCCGCCGCCGAGCGCGCGGAACAGCACGGCCAGGCTCGGACGGACCGAGGCAAGCGGAACGCCCGCCTCGGGGTAGGAGACCGCAGCGCCGATCCCGGTCGCCATGTCGTGCCAGAGCTTGCCTACGGTCTCCTCGGGTTCCATGAGGTCGTGCAGATGCATCGGGGTCACCCGTAGATCGTCGCGATGAGGTCGCGCAGCGCCTGCTGCACGTCCGGTTCGTCGCTCAGCGGTTCGATCACCGCTGCCTCCAGTGCCTGGTCGACGCCCATGCCGCCCGCCATCAACGTGGCGGCATAGATGACGAGCCGGGTGGAGACACCTTCCTCCAGGTCCATGCCAGACAATGCCCGGATCCGACCGGCCAGCCGCACCAGGGGCGCGACGCGCCCTGGCTCCAGCCCGCTTTCCCGGGCGACCACGGCGATCTCCGTCTCCGCCTCCGGGAAGTCGAAGCTGATCGACAGGAACCGCTGGCGGGTCGAGGGCTTCAGCCGCTTCAGCACGTTTTGGTAGCCGGGGTTATAGGAGGCGACCAGCATGAAGCCTTCGGGCGCGACCAGCTCCTCCCCGGTGCGGTCGATCATCAATGTGCGGCGCGTGTCGGTCAGCGGATGCAGCACCACGGTCACGTCCTTGCGCGCCTCCACCACTTCGTCGAGGTAGCAGATACCCCCCTCGCGCACGGCCCGCGTCAGCGGACCGTCCACCCAGACCGTCTCGCCGCCCTTGAGCAGATAACGCCCGATCAGGTCGGCCGCCGAGAGGTCGTCGTGGCAAGCGACGGTATAAAGAGGCTTGCCCAGCTTCGCCGCCATGTGCTCGACGAAGCGCGTCTTGCCGCAACCGGTGGGCCCCTTCAGAAGAAGGGGCAAACCGTGGCTCTGGGCCGTCTCGAACAGGGCGCATTCGCGGCCCGTCTCGTGGTAGAACGGCAGATCTGGTTTGATATGCATGTTCACAGGTTATTCTCCCGGGATCGGATCGGAGGCTTCCGGGGCCGGGTTGGCACGACCCGGACGGATGACCTCCTGTTTGCGGACGACGAGCTGGCTGTAGATGAACAGCAGGGCCCCCAGCACGACGGCCACTCCGGAACCGAAGCGCATGACATAGAAGATCACGAGGTCGTCCTGAACGGTCATGTAGTACTCGCCCATGACCCGCTGCAGGTGAGTCTGGATCGTGCCGGCGAAGGTCAGGGTAAAGGTCATGAATGACATGCCGCCCGTCATGAGCCAGAACGAGGCCATGTTGAGTACCTGGTTGTAGGGCTCGCGGTTCTTCAGGATCGGCATCGCGTAGGAGATCATCGCGAGGTTGAGCGCGACATAGGCCCCGAAGAAGGCGAGGTGCCCGTGGGCGGCCGTGATCTGGGTGCCGTGACTGTAGAAGTTCACCCCGTGCAGCGTGTGAAGGAAGCCCCAGACACCCGCGCCGAAGAAGGCCACGGTGGCCGAGCCGAGCGACCAGAGCAGCGCGGCCTTGTTGGGGTGGTTCTTGCGCCCCTTCCAGACCATGACGAAGGCGAAGGACATCATCAGGAAGAACGGCACGACCTCGAACGTCGAGAAGATCGAACCGACCCACTGCCAGTAGCCCGGGGTGCCGATCCAGTAGAAATGGTGCCCCGTGCCGAGAATGCCGGAGAAGAGCGCCGTGGCGACGATGACGTAGAGCCATTTTTCCACCACCTCGCGGTCCACACCGGTGAGCTTCAGCAGGATGAAGGCGAGGACGGCCGCCATCACCAGTTCCCAGGTCGCCTCGACCCACAGGTGGACGACGAACCACCAGTACATCTTGTCGAGGCTGAGGTTGTTGGGGTTGATGAAGGCGAAGATCCACAGGAGCGAAAGGAGCCAGAGCCCCACCAGAAGCACGCCGGTGATGGCCGTCTTCTTCCCGCGCAGAACGGTCATCGAGATGTTGAGCAAGAAAATCAGGGCAGCCACAAGGATCCCGAACTTCACCCAAAGGGGTTGTTCGAGAAACTCGCGTCCGCCATGGATCTTGAAGCCGTAACCGATCACGGCGCCGAGAGTCCCGATCAGCAGTATTATGAGTTGCAGATAGGCGAGCTTGGACGACCAGATCTCGGTCTCGCTCTCCTCGGGCAGAAGAAAATAGGTGGCGCCGAAGAAACCCAGCAGCAGCCAGACGATCAGCGCGTTGGTGTGGACCATGCGCACGATGTGGAAGGGGAAAACCTCGGCCAGGAAGTTCGGCTGGATGTAGATGTAGCCAATGGTGAGCCCACCGACCACCTGCACGGCGAAGAGCGCCAGTGCGGCGACGAAGTACCAGTAGGCGATTTGTTGTGTCTGATATCTCATGTTCTTTCTCCTCAGCCGGCGTCGTTCGGCGGCCAGCCCTGGGTGTCGGTCTGATCGGCCCAGCGGAGGAATTCGACGATGCCGCGCACGTCCTCGTCGCTGAGATCGAAATATGGCATCTGGCGACGGCCCTGGATGCCGCTGGGTTGCGCGTCGATCCAGCCACGCATGATGTCGAAGGCGGCCTCGGGATCGTCTTGCACACCCCAGCGCGTCATCACGTTGCCCAGCTCGGGCGCGAAGTAGGCGCCTTCGCCGTGGAGTGTGTGGCAGTTAATGCAGGAGTGGCGCTCCCAGACGTGCTTGCCGTGCACCACGGCTTCCGACAGCGGCATTCCGGCTGTGGACTTGGTCACGATGTAGTGATGCGATTGCCAGGTGAGGGCGACGAACACGACCACGAAGAACAAAGATCCTCCATAGAAGATGTTGCGCGCCCGCGATTTCGTGAGGATCTCTGCCATCTTGCGGCCTCCAATGCGAACGGGACGCCACGAGGGCTACCCGGGCACCGGAGCACCGAGTTTGTGCTGGCGCAAAGTTCCGGGCGATTGCGGGATTAGCCTGCAGGGGAAAGGAGGCCCCGGAATGGTACACCACGGCATTGATGACCCCGACCTGCCGCTCGCCGACCTGATGGATCGCTGGCCGGCGGTGATCCCGGTCTTCATGCGCCACCGAATGCTGTGTGTCGGCTGTCTGATCGCCCCGTTTCACACGGTCACGGATGCCTGCCGCGAGCACGGCCTGGACGAAGAGGCGTTCCTGGCGGAACTGCAGCGCGCCGCAGGGGTGGCAGGCTGACCCGGGCTTTTCCGCGCCCGCCTCAGGCCTGCGTCAGAACCACGAGCGCATGCGGATCGCAAACGACGACACGTCTTCGGCGGCTTCGGACCAGCCCCTGCTTTTCCCATGCGCTCAGCAGCCGGCTCACCGTATGCAGCGTGGTCCCGGTCAGTTCCGACAAATCCTGGCGGGTGATCGGAAAGTCGATCTCGATGCCCTCCTCCACCTTGCGTCCGGTCTGGTTGACCAGCCGCAGAAGCGCGTTCGCCACCCGTTGCTCGACGCGCAGCGTCGCCATCTCGACGATCCGGTTGTTCATCTCGCCGACGCGGCTGCCGACGGTCCGGTAAGTCTCGGTGGCAAATCCTTCATATTCGCTCACGAAGGTCTGCCACAGCCGCATCGGCCAACTCAGCGCGATGGATTCCGCCGCCGTGATCGCCGTGGCCGGATAGGTGTCGCGCCCCAGCGCCTGCGCGATGCCGAAAAGCTGGCCCGCGGGGATATGCAGCGCCGTGACCTGCTCGCCCGTGGCCGTAATTCGCACCACGCGGATGTGGCCGTCCAGGAGGAGGTAGAACCGTTCGGCCGGGCTGCCCTCGCGGAAGACGGCGACCCCCTCTTCGTAACGACGCGACGTCGCCTGATCCAGGATCGCCCGAATCTCGCGCCGCCCGAGCTTCGAGAAGGGCGGCAGATGCGTCAGCAGGCTTTCGTCCAGCCGTGGCAGCGCCTTGCGTGTCGGAGTCTCGTTCATCCCGGCAGTTTTGCCATGCGGCGCTTCAAGTGGCTACCGGCGAATGCAGGGCCGCCCTGGCGGAATGCTCCCGAAGTTTGTCGGCGCACAAAGTCGTCCGATCGAAATCCCTTATCTTCGGGGGCAACTCAAACACGAGAAAGGAAGAAAAAAAATGAAACGAATGCTCGCATCCGCAGCCGCGCTCGGCCTGCTTGTCGGCAGCGCCGCATTTGCGGAGACCCACGAAGTTCAGATGCTGAACAGAGGCGAGGAAGGCGCTATGGTCTTCGAGCCGGCCTTCCTGCAGATCGAACCCGGGGACACGGTGAAATTCGTCGCGTCCGACAAGAGCCACAACGCGGAATCCCTGCTCGAGATGATGCCCGAGGGGGCGGAGGCCTTCAAGGGCCGCATCAACGAGGAGATCGAGGTCACCTTCGATGTCGAAGGGCTCTACGGGATCCAGTGCAAGCCGCACTTCGCCATGGGCATGGTGATGACCATCGCCGTGGGCGAGGTCGAGGAAGTGCCCGAGGACTTCATGCAGGGGCGCATCCCGCCGCGGGCCAAGGAGCGCTTCGTCACGCAGCTCGAGAACCTCTGAAACACACCGGAGCCGGCGGCCACCGCGCCGCCGATCCGATCCCGACAATGGAGAGAAAGATGAAACGCTTCACGAACAAGATCGACATGCCCACGAGCCGACGCAACGTTCTGCGCGGCACCGTGCTGGCGGGCGCAGCCGCTGCCACAGGCGCGGGCGCCTTCGCAATGCCCCGGCGCGCGCCCCTGTCGACGGCGAACGCCGATGCCGCCTCGGCACAGCTCCACCGCGTCGCCGACCAGATGACCGCCGAAAGCGATGCCAAACCGGCGGATCTGTCCGGCTACACCCGCGTCAGGCAGGAGCTCGTCACCCCGCCCTTCGCGCCGGAACACGAGCAAGTCGCAACCGGTGGTCCGAAGATCGTCGAGATCACGATGGAGACGCCCGAACGCCTGATGATGGTCGACGAGGACACCGGCGCCTCGATCTGGGCGCTGACCTACAACGGCTCGGTCCCCGGACCGCTCATCATCTGCCACGAGGGCGACATGGTCGAACTGACCCTGCGCAACCCCGCCGACAGCATGATGGAGCACAACATCGACTTTCACGCGTCCACGGGCGCGCTGGGCGGTGGCGGCCTCACCCACGTCTATCCGGGTGAAGAGGTCGTGCTGCGCTGGAAGGCGACGAAAGCGGGCTGCTTCACCTATCACTGCGCGCCCGGCGGGGCGATGATCCCCTATCACGTCTGCCACGGCATGAACGGCGCCATCATGGTGCTGCCGCGCGACGGGCTGAAGGACGCGGCTGGCAATCCGCTGCGCTATGACAGCATCGCCTATTTCGGCGAGCAGGACTACTATCTGCCGCGCGACGAGAACGGGGACTACAGGTTCTACGAGGCGGCGGGCGACGACTATGCCGACAGCCTGGAGGCCATGGCCACGCTCGTGCCGACCCACCAGGTCTTCAACGGCGCGGTCGGTGCCCTGACCGGCGACGGCGCGCTCAAGGCGAAGGTCGGCGAGACCGTGCTGATGGTGCACAACTCGTGCAACGTGGACAGCCGTCCGCACCTGATCGGCGGCCACGGAGACTACGTCTGGGAGACCTCGTTCACCGACCCGCCGCTTACGGGATTGGAGACGTGGTTCGTGCGCGGCGGCACCGCGATGGCGGCGATGTACACTTTCGAACAGCCCGGCGTCTATGCCTACGTGAACCACAACCTCATCATCGCGGCCCTGAAGGGCGCGACCGCGCACTTCGTGGTCGAGGGCCAGTGGGACAACGAGCTGATGGAACAGGTCGTCGCGCCCCGCGCGTTCGAAACCTGAGCAGAGGTGTCAAGAAATGGTCGTCACGAAATCCAGATGGATCGCCGCAAGCCTGAGCCTGGCGCTGGTGGCGGCCGTTGCAGCAGTCGGGGTCGCGGTCATGAACCGCGGCCCCGAGCGGGCGTCGACCGTCCTTCCAGTCATGGCCGAACAGCCAGTCGTGCTGCAGGACGGCGGGATCCTTCACGTCCAGAAGTACGAGGTCAGCGTGGCGGAGTGGAACGCCTGCCATGAGGCGGACGCCTGCATGCTCGAATTGCGCACGCGCCCCGGCCTTGCGCCGGACGTGCAACCGGCGACGGGGCTCAGCTACGTGGATGTTCTTGAGTATGTCGCCTGGATCAATACCGAGACGGGGCACGATTTCCGGCTGCCCACCGCTGCCGAATGGGCCTTCATGGCACGCGAGGTAGTCCCGGACGAGCCCGACCCGATCTTCACGGATCCCTCGCTGACCTGGGCATCGGCCTACCTTGTGGAGGGCAACGCGCCCCGCGCACTCAAGCCGCGAGGCGGGTACTCGACAAGCCCGGAGGGCATTGCCGACCTCGACGGAAGCGTGTGGGAATGGACACAGGATTGCTACGCTAAGAATGTCGATCCCGACCGATGCCCGGCCTTTTACGTGGGCGGTGAGCACGTCGCTGCCATGTCCTATCTCGAACGAGATCCCGCCCGCGGTGGCTGCGCGGTTGGAGCGCCGCCCGCGCACCTGGGGGTTCGGCTCGTCACGGACTCCCGACCGTTGACCGCCGGTCCATAACGGCCTGACGGAACACTCGCAGGACGGTCGGCCGCCGGCGGCAGCGCATGTATAGGATGGCGCGGACGTGCCTTGGCGAAAGACGATTATTCTGACGTTTACTCGAGGCCGCTTTTGAGCTCTCCGAGGCGGGTGCCAAGCACGCGGAGACCGGTCGCGATCTCCCCGGCCTCGACATGCGAGGTCTTGGAAACGAAGCGCGGCATCGGAAACCGTGTCTGACGTCAGCACCTGCCGGACACCGAACCGCTCCCGTTCGGCAGGTCTGGTAGCCGGTCCGACGGCCCGTCGGCGCGCTGGAGTGCGTCGGACGGTGATGATCTTTGGGCACACCTCGAGACTCGTTTGAACCGGCCAAGGGAAAAACGGCCTCGGTTCTGGTATGCTAACCTTCGGATTGAAGTCATAGCGGCTCGAAGGCATTGAAAAGAAACCTCTGTCTCACGGCACTCCTCGGATGCGCGGTCGGTGCCTGCACCCCGATGGGGCCTGATTACCTGACGCCGGGCATCGAGGTTCCCGCGTCGTACATCAACGGGAGTTCCGGCGCCCTTGAGAACGCGGCGACACGAGCGTGGTGGTCTGCTCTTGGCGACCGGACACTCGATGACATCGTCGCAATCGGGCTCCGGCAGAATCTCGATGTTCGCGCGGCGACCGAGCGAATCTCCGCCGCGCGGGCCCGTCTGGCACGAACGGGCGTACCCGCACAGGTAGGTGGCGACCTGTCGCTCAATGCGCGGCGGGGGGAGGTCGAGAACGGAGGGGTCGAGAACGAGCGCTTCGGCGCCGCCGACGCGTCCTTCGTCTTCGATCTCTTCGGCCGCTTCACACGCGAGCGGCAAGCCGCGGCGGCCGATCTGGAGGCCGTGCAGTTCGACGCCGGGACGGTAAGGCTGGCCTATCTCGCCGAGGTCATCGACGCCTATAACCAGGCGCGCTATTTCCAGGCGGCCGCGGCGATCACGCGCGACTCGATTGCCGGTCGGCGGCAGACGCTGGACCTGATCGAGCGCCGGGCGCAGGTCGGCGAAGCGACCGCACTGGAACAGGCGCAGGCAAGGTCGTTGCTGGCGACCGCCGAAGCGAGCCTCCCGATCCTGATCGGACGCTACGACGAAAACGTGTTTCGGATCGCGACGCTCGTCGGCGAACCGGGCGCGAGCATCAAGGCGCGACTCGACCGCGGAGGACCTCAGCCGAGACCGCGCGGACAGCCGGATGTCGGAGTTCCCGCGGACGTCTTGCGCAATCGACCCGATGTCAGGGCGGCAGAGCGAAATCTGGCCTCTGCGACGGCGGCGATCGGCGTCGCGGAGGCGGAGCTCTATCCGTCCCTCGCGCTCAGCGGCGCCGTGACGGCGGGTGACCGGGAGAGCTGGAGCTTCGGCCCGTTCCTGACCTTGCCGGTGTTCAACCAGCCGACACTTCGGGCCAACCGGCGCATCGCGCAGTCGACTGCAAGGGAAGCCGAACTGATCTGGCGTTCCTCCGTCCTGACCGCCGTGGAGGAGACCCAGGCGGCGCTTTCCCTGTCGCGCCAGTGGGCGCGCCAGACTGCGGCGTTCCAGAGGGCGGTAGATGCCGCCACCGATCTGCGCAACCTGTCGCGCGAGTCGTATGATGCGGGTCAGGCGACGGTCCTCGACCTCATCGACGCCGAACGCGAGATCGCCGACAGCAGGCTGTCTCTGGCCGGCTCGATTCGGAACTGGACGTCGAGTTATGTCCAGCTTCAGGTTGGTGCCGGAAAAGGCTGGCTGGTCGGCGTGGAGGAGTTCTACGTCGTCTCGGACGCTTCCTCGGGACGCTGAGACGCAAGCCCCCGGAAGATCCGGCAGGTCCAAGCGACTGATCAGGCGGGGTAACCGCAGCGATTGATCAATGCCCAGATGTTGGTGTTCAAGCCCGCAAGCTGCGACAGGACACCTTCTATCCGTTCCAGCTCGTCTTCGTCGATCAGCCCTTTCCGCCCGACGCGGATATCGCCTTTGCGATCCGCGATGCGCATCAGAATGGTTTGCGGGCTGCCGCTTTCGGCATCGAACGAATAGATGCAGTGATTGTAATGGTTCCGCGTTCCCGAGAGCCTGCCGAGTTCGCGGGTGCAGGCGAGAACGCTGTCGCGTTCGTCCGCCTCCCGGCTGGGCATCTTGGCGAGGCGTTCGACAAGATCCAACCGGGCCCGGGTCGTGTTCAGCGTCAGGAAGATGATGACCGCGGTGTCCTTGTCGACCTTCGCCAGCCCGGCGATCACGTGGATCAACAGGCTTTCGGTGTTGGTCCACATGTAATTCATCCGCCCGGTCAGGAGGAGAAGCCGCTCGAAAAGCTTATGCGGATCGGTCTGCGATTCCACCGTGTCCGCCCTTCGTCGCGAGATAGAGAGATGCCGCGGCCGTGCGATTGGAGACGTTGAGCTTTTCGTACACGTTGTGCATGTGGAGTTTTACCGTGTGCTCGGAGATACTGAGCGCGCGGGCGATCATCTTGTTGCTCTCGCCGACCGACGCACGACGCAGAACCTGCCGTTCCCGGTCCGTGAGACGGAAGAACTCGGTGTCGGCGTCCTTCGGGGGCGGCCCCCCGCCCGGGTTGCTCCCGATCACCCTGCCCGCGGTCTCGCGATCGGACAAGGAACGGATCAGGCAGGCGGGAACGAACAGCTCCCTGTGCAGCAGAAGCCTGATCGTCGACAGGACCACCTCGAACGCCGCGTTGAGCGGCAGATAGCCCACGGGACCATGCACCGCCGGATCAACGCTCTCGTGGAAGCGGCGGGCCGCACCGATGTCGCGGTAGCCCAGCGCGATGGCCGCATGAGCGTTGATCGCCCGATACGCCTCGGGGCGGGCCAGGAGATCGTCGGCGAGCGACTCGTCGATCACGACGAGACGCAAGCGCGTCAGCTCCTCCCTCACCCCGTCGATCTGATCAAGCGATTGCAGCCGGACACAGCCGGTGTCGAATTCAGTCTCCAGATGATTGCAGGTCTGCCGCGTGAAGAATGGACCGCTGCCCACCACAGCAATTCCCACATTCGAAAGCTTATCTATTGTCGATGAATTTAAAGACCGCAGAATCTCGCGCATTTCGGACCCCCAATTACACACCTGCGCGCGCCGGAGAAAAACTCTCCGACCCAAAACTGTTGCGTCCCTATACCTTAATCCCAATCCCCCAATTGGTTAGACGTTTTCCTTTCTATCACATTTTGAGCATCATCTCAACGATGGATCTCCTCCCTGTCATGAGACGGCGCGGAGCCGAACGTGGTCAGCATGGCTCAAGACTGGCGGGATGTGACCTACCCAAACGATCAGGACGAGGCAAAAGCTTTGTGAAGATCGGCAGAACACCGGGGCATATGCGCCGCAAGTCCCTGATAACTCGACGCTCCTCTTCCCCTCCGAACGGACCTGACCGTTCGATGAATTGGAATGTCGTGCGCGAGTTGCGACCCTGAACCTCCGGAAACGAGCGGGTGACTGCATCCGCTGCAGACCACGACTCGCCCGGTGTTTTGAGTTGAACGAGTACGGAAGGGGGGTGATCGCGAGGGGATGGGATCGCACGGGGTGATCCGCACAGACACAGTCCAACCCCGTATCAATCAAAATCTGGAATGCCGGATCATCGCTTTTGAGATGAATGGCGATGCGGTGTCCAACCATTCAGAGGTACTCCCATGAGTAAGAGACAATCCGTAAACATCGCCGACTTCGAAGAGGTCAACGTCGAATCGATCGACGCTGATTTCGACACGAACATCGAAGTCGAGCAGGCCGAGATCGAAGCCGATCTCAACAGCCAGGAACAAAGTCAGGACCAGGTCACGGACGTCGATACCACCGACACGAATGCCCAGGACCAGGATCAAGGTCAGGATCAGGACCAGGGACAGGATCAGGACCAGGCCCAAGACCAGGATCAGGGCCAAGAGCAGGCCCAGACGGTCGACAACGTGAACGGCAACAACGACAACTCGAACGCGCTCAACAACGCGATCGACATCAGCATCGGGGACGGCGAGATGCCGTGGTCCGATGATGACGTTGTGGACATCGACCTTCAGGAAGACGCCCACATGAACGACGTCATCACGGCGGGCGGCGATCTGAGTTACGATCCCGGCGACGACATCGACATGGACGGTGCGCTCGCGGGCGAAGGCAACGACATGGCCTCGCTCAACTTCCTCAATGCCACGCTCGAGGACAATGACGTTCTCGAGAACGCGACTGTCGGGAACTATGCCGACTTCCAGCAGAACGGAAGCGCGTATGGCGGCACCGCGTACGCCGAAGAAGGCATCGATGCCGAAGCCGACGGTGGCGCATCCGGCGCGGGTGGCGAGACCTATGCCGGAGAAGGCGGCAGCGCCAATGGCGACGGTGGATATGCCGATGCCTACGGCGGTGAAACCGGCAAGTCCGAAGCGGAAGCCGCCGGCGGCAACGGTGGAGCCACCGGCGACGCCAACGGCGTCGGGTTTGGCCTGGGCATCTCGGGCGCCGAGACCGACAGCGACAGCACCGGTGGAGAAGGCGGTGACGGCGACAGCGACTCCGACGCCGACAACGAGAACTCCAGCGACGCCAGCAACTCCGGAACCGCCGGCGACGGCGGCGACGGCACGAGCACCGGCGTTGGCGTGGGCCTCGGCCTTGCCGGATCGGACGCCGAGGGCGACTCCGAAGGCGGAGACAGCGACTCCGACAGCGACGCCGATTCCGATGGCGACGCCTCGACGAGCAACGACTCCGACGGGGCCGACGGCGGCGATTCCGCCGGAATCGGTGTCGGTCTGACCGGCGCGGACGGTGACAGCGAGACCGAGACCGACGACAACACCGGCGGCAGCAATGGCGCGCTCGGTCTTGGCCTCGGCGGCAACGAGTCGGATGCCGAAGGCGAAGGCGGAGACGCCGGCGACGGCGGCTTCTCGGACCTTGTGGAAGCCGCGGTCGCCGCGCTCTTCGAGGAACTCTCGGGCGGTGAAGGCGAAGTCGACGACGACGCAGGCGACACCGGCACGGCCACCACCGGCGGCGGCGGAAGCTCGGAAGGCGGCGACACCACGGGTGGCGACGGCACCGGCGGCACGTCGAACGCGGCGCAGGACATCGAAGGCACCGGCGACCAGTCGACCGGCGATGGACCGAACGTCACGCAGACCGCCGGCGACAGCAGCCCGACGGCCGACAGCACGCAGGACACCGCGTCCTCGGGCGGCGGCGGCGGCTCGAACGCGGCCGACGGTGATGCCGACGGATCGAGCGCCGCGAACTCGGCCACCGATGGCACTGCCGGCGACGGCGGGCCGACCGACACCGCCTCCGACGCGGCGGGCAACGGCACCGGAACCGGGGACGCCGCGAACGACTCCGGCGACGGCGGCTATGCCGACGTGTTCTCCGACAGCGACACCGACGGATCGGCCGACAGCATGGCCGAAGCCATCGCGGGCTACGGCGGGCAGTCGGGCACCGATGACGACGCAAGCTCGGCCGGGTCGGGCGAAGTCGACACGATGACCGACAGCGGCACCGGCGGCGCCGGCGGCTTCGGCGACGCGATGGGCGGCACGAGCGGCTATGCCGAGGCCACCGCCAGCGGCGGCGCGGCCGAAGGCGGCGCGGTCGCCGGGGGAGACGCGAGCGGCGCCTACTCCGGTGACGGCGGCGTGGGCGGAGACGCCGGTGTCTGGGGCTCCAACAACGGCGACGACGGCTTCGTCACCGGCGAGTCCTACGCGTCCGCAGCTGCGGTCGTGGACACCAACGCCTTCAACCAGTCGATCGTCATGGGTGCCAACGTGCTCGGCAACTCGGTCGACATGACGATGGTCGGCGGCGCGATGTCCTCGTCCTACGCGGGCGACGACGCGGAAACCTGATCGTCACGAACGAAAAGCGCCGGGGCCCCCGGGCCCCGGCGCATCTGGAAGAGCTGCCGGTTTGCTGTACAGAGTGAGAGGTAGAAATGGGCGTCGATCGAACGACTGAAGCGATCTCGCATTTCATCGGCCTATTCGAACTCCAGACGGCTCAGGGCAGGCTCCGCGACAGCTACGAGGAATTCACGGCGCTCCGCCGGAAAGCGGAACTCGAAGACATCGAGGGGCTCGCCGCGGACGTGCGAGCCGATTTCGACATGCGGGCCGGCGACCATCACCCGCTTCCCGTCCATATCGGCCCGGTCGCGCACACGCTGGGCAGCTGGACGCCCGCTCACGCATGGGACGGCGGTATCGGAGGCGGCACGCCGCCGCTCTTCGGCGGAGGCAATGCCGGGGACGACGCCTCCGGTTTCGACTTCGAACAGGTTCTCACCGTCCGCGATCCTGTCCCGCCGCCGCTCATGATCCCCGGCTCGATGCTGACCGTCACCGAACAGACGGCCGCCCTTTCGGACAACGATGTCCTCGGCCACGGCGCCTTCCGGGACTCGGCCGAACACGCAGCCGACCTCGCGGAATTCGCCGCGGTCGTGTCGGCTCTCCATGCGCCCAAAGGGTTCGGACCCGCGGAGATCCCCACGCTGGCGGACGCCGAGGCGCTTGCCGACGCGATGCTCGCTTTTTCCGGGCAGGCGCCGGAGGCCTTCGTGGTGCACACCTTCCGCGGCGAGGCCGCGCCCGCGCTTGTCGTCAATGGCGAGGCGGCCGAGAGCGCGCCCGAGTGGAAGACCCTTTTGCCCGCCTATCATCGGGCGGACGAAGAAGGCGAAGCGGCGGACGATCTGGAGGCGTGGGAACTCCCCCCCGGATACACGCCGAACGCCGAAACGCCCGATGGCCACGCGATCGTCGCGGGGGGCAACCTTCTGGTCAACCAGGCGCAGATCGGCGTCTCCTATCTCGACGCGCCGTTCTTCGCGGTCGGCGGAGAGTGGATCAATCTCGACATCATCAGCCAGGTCGCGGCCGTATCGAACCACGATACAGGGGCCGCGGCGACGGACGCCGGCCGGTCCGGCGTCTATCAGGTGGTCGAGATCGAGGAGCGGTCGAAGACCGCAACCTGGCAGGCCAAGTCCGAAGACGATGCCTCTGCCGCGCCCAAGCTTCTGTCGGTCGAGGTCGTGACCGGCGATCTCTTCGTGTCGAACTACGTCACGCAGACCATCGAGTTCTTCGACAACGACTCGTTCGGGATGTCGATCGAGGCGGCGAATTCGGCCTATATCCTGGGCGACAACACGGTCTTCAACGTCACCGGACTCGTGACGGCGGGCCTGGGTTACGATCTGATCATCGTGGGCGGCGATTTCATCACGGTCGACTCGATCACCCAAAGCCTCGTGCTGCTCGACGACGACTGGGTGCAGGAAACCTTCGCGCCGCCGGATGCGCCGTCCGCTCCCTTCGACACGGCAAGCGCGACCGCAACCGCGGGGGACGCGGCCGCGGCCGAAGGCGGCCGGTTCGCCGAAGACGTGGGCGCCGGCGTCGTGGACGACCCGGGCGAGGACACGCTGGAGCCCGCGCCCGCCAACCTTCTCATGAACCACGCGAAGCTGACCTCAATCGGCACGGATACGGGCGCCGAGCTGTCGTCGGCCCTCGCCGAGATCCTGTCGGGTGCGGCACCTGACCTCGAGACCCTGAAGGAAAAGCTGCTGACCGATCCCGCACTCGCAGGCCTCGAACACGCGCGGGTCCTCAAGATCGACGGCAGCCTGATCCAGTCGAACACGATCGAGCAGATCATCCTCGCGTCCGACCGGGACGACATTCGCGTCGACGGCGCCGCGCCGTCGAATCTCGAGATGATCGCCAGTTCGAACGCGCTTCTGAATGCCGCCTCGATCTCCACCCACGGCGTCGATTCCCAGATCATGACCGGAAACGACGGCTATTCGGACCTCCTGATCCATCAGGCGAGCCTGATCGACGAACCGGATGCGCCTCAGGAGGGGGATCAGGCGCTCGTCAGCGAAGCCGTGGCCTTCCTGATGGAAGAGACCGAGAGCACCGTCGCCGGAAAGACGGACGAGATAGGCGCATCCGGAGACACGACGTCCGATGCCTACGATGTGATGAGCAGCGCAGTCACCTGACGACGGAGCCCCAAGTGAACGCCCCTCTGAAGACGATCGATACCAAGAGCATTGACCTCGGCCGCAGCATCGAGGCCGCACCGGGAAAACGGCTGATCCTCAACCAGCAGATGCTGGTGCCGCCCGAGAAGAAGACCGTGGCCGGCACATCTGCCGGGGGTTCCGGCGCGGACAATCGGCCGCCGCAGGAAACGCCCCGGACGGGCGGCGAGGCGCGCGGGGCCTCGCCCGAAGCGGCCAGCGTCGCTTTCACATCCCGGCGCAACGGAGAACAGCCGTCCGAGGAAGCGGCTCGGGCGGACGCGCGCAACGACATGCGTCCCGGCGGGTCCGGCAGCCAGCGGAAGGTCAAGGGTCTCGGGGAGACCGTCGAGGTCAAGGCGAACGACCCGATACGCCGGTCGTCGGGCTCGGGCGGTTCCGGCGGCCCGCGCGACCCGTTTCACCGGCGCAACGAGCCCGAGCGCCACGCAAGGATGCTCCAGAACGCGCGGGCGGCCGTCGCGCGCAACATGAGTGTCGTCTTTGCCCTGACCTTCGCGACGAACCTGCTTGTCCTCGCGATCCCGGTCTACCTCTTCCAGATCAGCGACCGCGTGCTCACGAGCCGTTCGGTCGACACGCTCGTGATGCTGACGGTGATCATCGCCGGCGCGGTCGTGTTCCAGTCGATCTTCGACGCGATCCGGCGCTTCATTCTCATGAGAACGGCCGTCGAAGTCGCGAGTCGGCTGGGCGCGCCGGTCCTGCGCGCGGCGGCACACGCCTCGCTCCATGGGACCGGACGCGAATACCAGACGCTCGGCGACCTGCAGACCGTGCGCGGCTTTCTGGTGTCCGGAACGCTCATCTCGTTTCTCGATGTCCCGTTCGCCCCCCTGTTCATCCTTGCGATCTTCCTCATTCACCCGGACCTCGGCCTGATCGTCCTGACGACGGCGGGGCTCTTGATGACGATCGCGCTGATCAACCAGCGGGCAACCGCCGCTCCGTTCGCCGAAGCGAACACCGCCCAGGCGAAGGCGAACCAGCACCTCGATTCGATGTCCCGCAACAGTCAGGTGATCAACGCGATGGCGATGATCCCCGAAGCGGTGCGGATCTGGGGGCGCGACACCGCCGCCTCCCTGACCTCGCAGGTCACGGCACAGGATCGCAACGTCACCTTCGCCGCGATCTCGCGCGCGATCCGCCTGCTCACGCAGGTGGCGATCCTCGGCTGGGGCGCGTTCCTCGCGATCGGCGGAAGCCTCACCGGCGGCATGGTCATCGCCGCCTCGATCATAGCGGGCCGCGCCTTCGCGCCGATCGAAGGATCCATCGAAGGCTGGAATACCTTCGTGCTGACGAAAGGCGCCTACGGGCGCATGCGCCAGCTTCTGCACTCGACCGAGAACAAGTTCGAAAAGCTCCGGCTCCCGCACCCGGAAGGCCGGCTGGATGTCGAGCGCCTTCTCTACGTGCCGGGCGGCACCAAGCAGGTCGTGCTCAACGGCGTGTCCTTCTCGCTGAACCCAGGCGAGACGCTCGCCGTCATCGGAAACTCGGGCGCGGGCAAGACGACGCTGGGAAAGATGCTCGTGGGGTCGATCATGCCCACCTCGGGAAGCGTCCGGCTCGACCTCATGGATCTGCGCAACTGGGATCCGCGTCAGCTGGGCGAGAACATCGGCTATCTGCCGCAGGACGTGCAGCTCTTCCCCGGCTCGATCAAGGACAACATCGGCCGGATGCGCGACGACGCCACCGACGAGCAGATCCACGAGGCGGCCGTCCTCGCCGATGTCCACAACATGATCGCATCGCTCCCCCACGGCTACGAGACGATGGTCGCCGCCGACGGATCGCCGCTGTCGGGCGGGCAGAAGCAGCGCATCGCATTGGCGCGCGCGTTCTTCGGCGGTCCGCGGCTGGTCGTTCTGGATGAGCCGAACTCGAACCTCGACGTCGCAGGCGACAAGGCGCTCGCCCGGGCGATCGAGCATGCGCGCACGAACGGGATCACCCTTGTTCTCATCACGCAGAAACCGGCCGTGCTCAATCTCGTGGACAAGATCATGCTTCTCACCGACGGCCGCGTCGCGCTCTTCGGAACGAAGGACCAGGTTCTTCACAAGCTGAACGGTCCAAAGGCCCCCAGCGGTCGGATCCAAGGCAGCGAGGCGGGAAATGGCTGACATCACGACATACGACCCCGGCCGCGAGTGGTATCTCGAGGTCCCGCGCTCGATCCGGCGCCACACGATCATCGGGCTCACGCTCATGTCGGTGGCCTTCGGCGGCTTCTCCTGGTGGGCGTTCACCGCGCCGCTCGCCGCGGCGGTGATCGCGCAGGGCAGTTTCGTCGCCACCGGGCGGAACAAGATCGTGCAGCACCTCGAAGGCGGCATCATCGAGAACATCTATGTCTCCGAAGGTCAGTATGTTGAAGCGGGCGACGAGATCCTGAGCCTCGACCAGACCTCCGCGGAAACCTCGGAGCGGGAGCTTTTCCTTCGGGAAGCCCGGCTTCAGGCGACGTCCGAGCGGCTTCTCGCGGAGTATCGGGAGGAGGACGAACTTCGGTTCTCTCGGCGCCTTCTCGACGCGGAGGCCGCTGACGTCGAGGTCGCCGCGATCCTCGACGGCCAGGAACTCAACTTCGACATCACGCGCAAGTCGCTCCTGAACGACATCGCGCTGCTCGAGCGGAACATCGATGCGCTGAAGATCCGCGAGGGCGGCTATGCCGCGCAGCTGGACTCCTTTGCCCTGCGGTCGGAGATCATCGCCGAGGACATCGAGGACAAGACGACGCTGCTCGAGCGGGGTCTCGTGCGCAAGTCCGAGGTCAACGCGCTGCGCAGGGTGCAAGCGGAAGCAGAGGGCCAGGTGGCGCGCCTCACGGCGGAGCTTGAAGAGGTGCAGCAGATGCTTCTGAAGCACGAAAGCCAGATCGAAAGGGCCCGGTCCGCCTATCGCGAGGCAGCCCTCGACGAACTGGGGCCGATCGCGGCCGAGCTTGAAAGCGTGCGCGAAAAGGCCCGCCAGGCACGCAGCGTCCTTGACCGTTCGATCGTGCGGGCGCCGGTAACGGGCACCGTGGTCAGGATGCATTATCACACGCCGAAAGGCGTGATCGAGACCGGGAAGGCGATCGCCGAGATCCTTCCCTCCGACGCACCGCTCATCATCGAGACGCAGATCGCGCGCACCGACATCGACGCCGTGCGGCAGGGCCAGCAGGCGACCGTCCGCCTGAT
This sequence comes from uncultured Rhodobacterales bacterium, assembly GCA_964435755.1. Classification (GTDB taxonomy): domain Bacteria; phylum Pseudomonadota; class Alphaproteobacteria; order Rhodobacterales; family Rhodobacteraceae; genus DAINOF01. The sequence goes on along the minus strand of CAYTBD010000005.1, from coordinate 7,625 downwards.
TGCCCTGAACCAGAGAACCACGCCGGTTCTGGAAGGCGAAGTCTACTACCTGTCGGCCGACTCCCTCCCCGAGGATGTCAGCGGCATGCAGCAAGAGGTCTACCTCGCCCGGATCTCGATCCCGCCGAAAGAACTGGACCGCATCCCCGGGTTCGCACCGACGCCCGGCATGCCGGTCGAGGTGATGATCCAGACACAGGAGCGGACCTTCGCCGACTACATCACGAAGCCCATAACGGACAGCTTCTCGAAAGCCTTCCGGGAGCAGTAGGGCATGCCGATCCGGGACAGAAAGCCGGCGGGCTGTCCTTGCGGGACCGGCGACCGCTGATTTGCGAGGCCGTCGAGGGCCGCGCGGACGATGGGTCGGCGTGGCTCAAACGCTGTCGCGGTCCACGATCCATTCATGGTCCGGGTGAGTTCGGAAGCGCCACTTCCGCAGCGGCCCGGCCATCACGTTGAGGTAGTACATCTCGTAGCCATAGGGCGCGGCGCAGGGGTGGTGGCCGCGCGGGACGAGAACCACGTCGTGATCGCCCACCGCCATCGTCTCGTCGAGCGCCCCGTCCTCGGTGAAGACGCGCTGGACCCCGAAGCCCTGCGCGGGGTTCAGGCGGTGGTAGTAGGTCTCCTCGAGATAGGTCATCCGCGGATAGTCGTCCTCGTCGTGCCGGTGCGGCGGATAGGAGGACCAGTGTCCCGGCGGAGTGTAGACTTCCGTGACGAGAAGGCTGTCGGCCACGTCGCGATCTTCCATCGCGATGTTGTGGATGTAGCGCGTGTTGGTGCCCCGCCCCCGCTCGGTCAGGGAGATGCCCGCGGGCCCGATGATCTGCGCGGCATGTCCGCCCTGCCCCGGCGCGGTGCAGACGGCGAGCGTGCACCGCGTTGTCGCCACCGCCTCCCAGCGGCTGTCGGACGGCACGTAGACGCAATGCGGCGGCCGCTTCTCGAAAACGTCCATGCGGTCGCCAAGCTCGCCGAATTCCCGTCCGTCCGCGCCGATGCGCGCCTTGCCCTCGACGAGAACAAGGATCGCCTCGCGCCCGCCGGTCTCGTCCGAAATGACCTCGCCGGCATCGAGGCGGTAGAGGTCGAACCCCGCGTAGGACCACCCCGCAGTCGCGGGCGAAATCGCGTGAACCTTGCCGCGGCTCCCCGCGGGCCGGATATGAAGATCGGACACGAACGTCTCTCCCCGTCAGGCCATCCGCCGCGCGGTCTGGCGCGACAACTCTGTCTCGAACTCCTCCGTGGGCATCCGGTTGCCAAGCGCACGCCGGAAAAGCGCCGCCTGTGTCTCGGGCGCTAGGCCGCCCACCGGGGGATCGATGTCGAGGTTCGTCGGGAACGAATATCCCTCCGCCGCGGCGGCGATCGCGGCATCCGCCTCGTCCGCGCCGAACCGCTGCTCGTCGAGAAGCGACCGGATCGCCGGATAGAGGCGCCGGCACATGCCCTCCCTGTCCACGGCCTCCATCGCACGTCCGAAGGCCGAGGACACCTGCAGAAGGTTCGCCATCCGGTGGATGTCTGCGCTCCGGTTCTCGCCCGCGGCATGGAAGAGCGCGGGGTTGAAGAACAGCGCGTCGCCCTTCTCCAACGGAAGCTGCACATGACGTTCCTCGAAATACGCCCGGAAGTCGTCGCGCCGGTAGGCCATGTAGCCGGGCCGGTAGAGCTGCGAGAACGGCAGGAGCTTCGTGGGTCCGCTTTCCAACGGCATGTCGCAATGCGCCACCGCGCCCTGCAGCGTCATCACCGCCGAGAGATCATGGATATGCGCCGGAAACCGGGCGGCGACCGCCTCGGTCTGGAAGCCGAGGTGATAGTCCCGGTGGGCCTCCTGCGCCTTGCCGCCGGGCCGCACGAGGTTGACCTGCGCGGTCATCTGGTAGAACGGGCCGAGCCACGCCTCGCAGACCGCCGAGATCGCGACGTTCCCGAAGTAGCGGGCGAAGAGCGTGGGGTCTTCCTCGCAGAGCTTCTGAAGCGAATTCCAGATCCGCGCATTCGATCCCGCCGCCGCGAAGTGGTCGCCCTTGCCGCCGCCCATCTCCGCCTCGCGCGCGATGATCCGCTCGTAGGCGGCTGTCGCGTCGTCGAGTACGCCGGTGTCGGCATAGGCGCCCTTCAGCACGAGGACGCCGGAAAGCTGCCCCAGAACGCGCGCCCATTCCGACAGAAGCGCCTGCCGCCGCTCCGAACCGATGACGGCCGCGAGGTTCGCCGCATCGTATACGGCCACGTTGCTCCGGACCGAACTTGCAAAGGTCAGGAGACCGGGATCGAGCGTCCGCTCCGTGAGATCCCGGAACGCATCGAGCGCGCAGCCCTCCACATCGAAATACCCGCCATCCATCGTGTGCGCTCCTGTTCCGCCGACCGTCCGCCGCCCGTCAGACCGTGCCGCCCAACGAGCCTTCCAGCTCGACCATCTCCTGCCCGCCGGCCATCATGTCCTGAAGCTCCTCGGGCGTGATCTGCCCGCGCTGCGCCGTGCCGAGCGTCTTGCCCCGGTTCAGCACCGTGAACCGGTCACCCACGGCCAGCGCGTGGCGCACGTTGTGAGTGATGAAGACAACGGCGATGTCCTGCTTGCGCACCTTGTCGATCGTGGCCAGCACGTTCGCCGTCTGCCGCACGCCAAGCGCCGAGGTCGGCTCGTCGAGGATCAGCACCTTCGCGCCGAAATGCACCGCGCGCGCGATGGCGACCGTCTGCCGCTCTCCGCCCGACAGCGTGCCCACCGCCTGGTCCGGCCCGCGCAGGTTGATGCCCATCTTGCCCATCTCCTCCAGCGTCACCCGGTCGGCGTGGTCGCGGTCGTAGAACGGGATGCCCATCACCTTCTTCACCGGTTCGCGTCCCATGAAGAAATTGCGGCTCACCGACATCAGCGGGATCATCGCGAGGTCCTGGTAGACCGTCGCGATGCCCGCGTCGATGGCGCCGCGCGGGTCGTCGAAATGCATCGGCTTGCCCTCGAGCAGGATTTCCCCCCGTGTCGGCTTGTGTACGCCCGAGAGCGTCTTGATGAAGGTCGACTTGCCCGCCCCGTTGTCGCCGAGGAGGCAGTGGCATTCACCGGGGTAGACGTCCACCGACACGCCCGCCAGCGCGATCACGCTGCCGAAGTGCTTCTCGATGTTCCGCATCTCGACGATGGGATCGTGCTTGCTCCGCGCGGCCATGTCAGCGTTCTCCCGTGATCATCCGCCGGATGTACGTGTTGAGGATCACCGCGAAGAGCAGAATGACCCCGAGGAACACCCGGAACAGGCTCGACTCCACGCCCGCGAAGAACAGCCCCTGCTGCACCACACCGAAGATCAGCGCGCCCAGCGCCGCCCCGATGACGGAGCCGTAACCCCCGGTCAGAAGCGCACCGCCGATCACCACCGCGATGATCGCCTCGAACTCCTTGAGAAGCCCCCGGTCGGCACCGGCCGACCCGAACTCCATCACCTGACAGGTCGCGAAGACCGTTGCGCAGAAGGCGGTGAACATGAACATCAGGATCTTTACCCGGTTCACCGGCACGCCCACGTAGCGCGCCGCCTGCGCGTCGCCGCCCGCGGCGAAGATCCAGTTCCCGAACCGTGTCCGGGTCAGCAGGACATGCCCGAACGCCGCGAGCACAAGTGCCCAGACGATCAGCATCGGGATCCCGTCGACCTCAGGCTGGCCCGCGCGCGTGCCCCGCTCGAAGACCGAGATCAGACCGTTCTCGCCCATCCACGTGAAGAGCCCGCCAAGGATCTTGCCGCCGAAGACCGGCGCCAGCCAGTCGCCCTGCGCCGCGTCCGAGATGCCGCCGATGATGGTCTTCCGCTCGATCGTCTGCGGCAGGTAGATCGTGAAGCCCCGCAGGATGAACAGGAAAGCCAGCGTCACGATGAAGCTCGGCAGACCCGTGCGGATCACGATCAAGCCGTTCAGGGCCCCGACCGCCACCGCCATCGCGAAGGTGACGAGGATCGCGATCCACACCGGCCAGCCGAGCGTGACCGAGAAGATCGCGATCATCATGCCGGAAAAGCCGATCATCGAGCCGACCGAAAGATCGAACTCGCCGGCGATCATCAGAAGGCATGCGCCCACCGCGATGATCATGAACTGCGCCGAGACGACGGACCAGTTGAGCACGCCCTGCGAACTGAACATGCCGCTGTCGAAGGCGAAGAGCAGAAAGAAGGCAAAGACTGCAATCGTTCCGACGATCCCGCCGAGTTCCGGCCGGATCAGGAGTTTCCGCCAGCCGAGATCCTTGACCCGTTCGTCGGTTGCAGGTGCCGGTTGCGCTGTCTCCGACATCGCTCACCCCCTGGCTTTCCAATGCGCCTGAAACGGAAGCGGGCGGCTCCGTCCGGGGCCGCCCGCGCTGAGTGTCACCGGTACTCGCCGGCGAACTGTTCCACCTTCTCGAGGCCATCCTTGGTCACGAAGCCCGGGCCCGAGTTGATGTTGTTGCCCGGCAGGACGCCGAAACGGTGGTAGTTAGCCATCACGATCACCGGCAGGTAGGCCTGCAGGTAGGGCTGCTGGTCGATGCCCCAGTTGATGACGTCGGCCTTGATCGCCTTCACGATTTCGGTGCCGAGGTCGAAGGTGCCGAAATAGATGTCGCCGGCCATGCCGTTTTCCTCGAGCGCGAGGATCGTCGGGTCGGCCGAGGTCGGCCCCAGCGTGAGCACCGCATCGGTGTCGGGATTGGCGTTGAGATACGCCAGAACGCGGTTCTTGATCTCGGCCGGGTCCTGACCCGAGTCGATCATCTGATTGTCGAGCTCGACCCCAGACCATCGGCGAAACCCTGGCACCGTTCGGTCGAGGCCGGCGAGGAGATATAGTGGTTGACGCAGAGGAACGATCCGACGCCGTCAGCTTTCGCTCGCATGCCAGCCGCATGGCCCGCATCGTATTCGGGCTGGCCCACGTACATCAGCGCGCCCACGTCGCGCGCCTGATCCGGCGTGCCGGAATTGATGATGATGACGTCCACGCCGCTCGATACCGCGTCGCGGATCGGGCCGGACAGCACGTCGAAGTCGGCCAGCGTCGTGATGATGCCGTTCGGACCGCTGGCGGCCGCCTGTTCGATGATCCGCGCCATGTCGGCGAGGTCGCCGGTCGGCGGGTTGCGGTATTCCACGTTCACGCCGGTCTGTTCGCCGGCAAGAGCGATGCCGTTCTTGATGGTGTTCCACCAGCTGTCGCTGTCGGGCGCGTGGCTCACCAGAACGTAGTTGAGCTGCTCCTGCGCCTGCGCCGCGAGTGGCGCCGTGAACACCGACGCGGCGACTGCAATGGATGTGAATAGTGACTTCATTTGTTCCTCCCTGGGGTACACGTCCGGAATGCCGGGCGGTGGGCCCGCCTCTCCTCACTTCAGACAAGCACACCTTGATGTCGTTTGCAACCGGTTGCAAATCGTCTTGCCTGTTTCATTCCTTGCGGCTTATGTTCCCTCATGCCTGTGACCTTGAAAGATGTCGCCGAACTGGCGGGCGTGTCCAGATCGGCCGTTTCGCGGACCTTCACCGACGGCGCGTCGGTGTCGCTCAAGACCCGCGCCAAGGTCGAACGCGCCGCCGCCCATCTCGGCTACAGCCCGAACGCGCTCGCCTCGAGCCTCACCACCGGGCGCACCAAGCTGATCGGCCTGATCTCGAACAACTTCCACAATCCGATCTTCCTTGAGGTCTTCGACCTGTTCACGCGGGGATTGCAGGAGCGCGGGCTGCGGCCCCTGCTCGTCAATCTCAGCGATGAGACCGATCCCGCGAATTCGGTCCGGATGCTGCGCCAGTATTCCGTCGACGGCGTGATCGTCGCCTCGTCCACGCTGCCCCCGAGCTTCGCCGAGGCGTTCAAGGAGGCCGGGATGCCGGTCGTGCATTCCTTCGGACGCTACTCGACCTCGCCCAATGTCCATGTCGTGGGCATCGACAACGTCGCCTGCGGACGCATGGCGGCCGAGGCCCTGATGCAACGCGGATACCGCCGCGTGGCCTTCCTCGGCGGACCGGAAACCGCGACATCGACCCAAGACCGCGCGCTCGGGTTCGTCAGCGCTCTGCGTGCGCACCCGGAGATCGACTTGAGCGTGAGCTACGCCACCGCCTATTCCTTCGACGCCGGGCGGGTCGAAATGACCCGGCAGCTGATGGAGGCCCCGGCGGAGGCCTACTTCTGCGGCGACGACATCCTGTCCATCGGCGCGCTCAGCGCGATCGAGGAGGTCGGCCTTTCCGTCCCCGAGGATGTCGGCCTAATCGGCCTCAACGACATGGAAATGGCGGGATGGCAGAACATCGACCTGACAACGATCCGCCAGCCGGTCGCCGATATCATCGAGGCGTCGATCGACCTCGTCGTCGGAACGATCGAACGCCCGGAGCGCAACCCGGAGACGCGGCTCTTCCTCTGCCGGGTCGTCGAGCGAGGCACCCTGCGGCCGGTCTCCGCGCGCACCGTCACGGGGTGACTGCACCGCGTCGACGCCGAGCCCCGGCTCATCGGAACATCGGCGGTCGCGCGTCGACCCATTTCCCCTCGGCCCTGCCGCTTTCGGCGACCGCGAAGACCGCCGCCATCGACCGCAGCCCGTCCTCGGCCCGGGGATAGAGATCGGCCGCCGGATCGGGCGCCCGTCCTTCCTTCTTTGCATGAATTGCTTCCGCCAGATCCTTGTAGATATTGGCGAACGCGAGCGGCATCCCCTCGGCATGACCGATCGTGACGCGGCTTGTCCGGTCCGCCTCGGGGCTCAGCCCCGCCTCGCCCCGCTCGATGATCTGAAGCCGCTGGCCGAGCGGCATCCAGTAAAGCTGGTTCGGCTGCTCCTGTGCCCATCGCAGTCCCCCCGTCTCCCCAAAGACCTGCAGGGAGAGACCGTGCTGCCGCCCCACCGCGATGGACGACGTCCAGAGCCGCCCCGCGGCCCCGCCGTCGAAGCGGAGGTTGACCTGCGCGTCATCCTCCAGAACCCGACTGGGGATGCAGGAGACGATATCCGAAGACAGCCGCTCAACCTGTTGATTCAAAACGAACGATGCCATGTGCAGCGCATGGATGCCGCAGTCTGCGAACTGCGCCGAAACCCCGGCCTGCGCCGGGTCGTAGCGCCACCGGACGCGCGGATTGTCGGCGTCGGCCGCATCGGCGTGGTGCCCGTGCGCGAACTCCGCCACCACCATCCGGATCTTCCCCAGATCCCCCCGCGCCACCATCGCCCGCATGTGCCGGACCAGCGAATAGCCGGTGTAGCCGTAGTTGACGGCGCAGATCTTTCCCGTGGCCTTCGAGAGGCCCACGATTTCCTCGCCCTCCTCCACGGTCATCGTCATCGGCTTCTCGCAGAGCACGTGGAAACCCGCCTCGAGGAAGGCCTTCGTGATCTCGAAATGCGTGGCGTTGGGCGTGGCGACCGTCACCAGATCGACCCGGTCGGCCCGCCCCGTCTCGCCTTCCAGCATCTCCCGCCAGTCGCCGTAGGACCGGTCCGCTGCAAGGCCAAGCCGCTGTCCGTAGGCCCGTCCCGCCTCGGGCCGGTGATCGAGCGCGCCCGCCACGAAATCGAACGCCCCGTCGAGCCCGGCCCCAAGGCGGTGCGCCGGGCC
>CAYTBD010000004.1:0-29775 GCA_964435755.1 uncultured Rhodobacterales bacterium | reverse complement strand
GTTCATCGGCAACGCCGGGTCGTCCGGAGTGAAGCTCTTTTGCTGCATCACAATGCGCTCCGCGGGGGGTTGACCTTACAATGATCGACTTGCCCGCGCCGGGCAATAGCGGACGGCAGACCCACGGACAGTGCGTCGGCTTGCTTACAAGAAGAGGCTTGTAGGCAACCCACTTCAAGATCTTGCCCAGATTCGAGGGCGCTGATCCGCACCATCTCAACAACTGGTTGCGCAGGATCCTGACGTTCCGACGTTCCGACTGCACGGCGCTCTGGCCGAAACCGGAAGCAAACGCCGTCACATCGGGACGCCGCCAGTGGTCGCATCGATACACGGAACCGGCGTTGCCGGCAGCCGTTGGGCCCGAACTGTCACCGGCGAAGGTCACAGCCATGAACGCAGATACATTTCGGAACTGGTTGGCCGAGCGCGGCTGCAGGTTCGAAGAAACCGAGCGAAAGCGCGGGCAAGGTCCTGCTTCGGTCGTGGTTAGGCGGGAGGGGCGGCGGAGCGAAATGCCCTATGCTGCCGCGAAGATGGACCTCCAGGAAGAGGATGTGCGGCGGATCGTCGAGGAACTCGATCTGCCGTTTCATGAACTTCCGGGACCGCAGAGCCAGGTTTGAGGGGACCGAAGATGCAGCGAAGCTCATGGATCACCGGTCGCGGCCTTCGCGCAACAGACGGCTCGATCGGCAGCATCGACGATCTGCTCTTCGACGACGCGCATTGGAGCGTCCGCTGGGTTGTCGTTGACACCGGTACGTGGTTGCCCGGCCGAAAGGTTCTCCTGCCGCCCTCGGCGCTCGGTGTGCCGGAGGCAACAACAGGCGATTATCCCGTCGACCTCACCCGCGAGCGCATCAAGACGGCTCCGGGTCTGGATACGGACGCACCGGTCTCTCGTCAGCTCGAGTCGGAAATCTACGGTCACTACGCGTGGACCCCGTACTGGGCTGGCAGCTACGGATATCCCGCCAGCGTTGCAGGAGCCGGCGCAGCTGTTCCGCCGACCGGTCCTGTCGCGCCCGAACCCACTCCGGACAAGGCGGTGCAACCAGCGACTGAACCGCAGGGCGACCCGAATCTTCGCAGCGTTGGGGAGGTGACGGGTTACTACGTCAAGGCGACCGACGGCGACATCGGGCACATCGAGGACTTCATGATCGAAGGCGAGGATTGGATCGTACGATACCTGATCATCGACACGAAGAATTGGTGGCCCGGCAAGATGGTGCTCATTTCTCCGGACTGGCTCAGTGACGTCGACTGGATCAGCGGTACCGTCACAGCCGAGGTGACGCGCGATAAGATCAAGAGAAGCCCGGAGTACGACCCCTCGATGGAACTCGAACGCAGCTATGAGGATGAGTTGTACCGGCACTACGGCTACGCCCCTTACTGGGGCGGCGGGTGGGTCTGAGCCAGATCTGACCTGCGGGCGGCGCCTCGCCGCGATAGCGGCCGCCCCAGTCGGTTACCTCGTGGTGTTCCGATCGTCGATAATCAGGTCGGCGATGACCGGCAGGTGATCCGACGCGACGCGCGCCGCGGGATCGGTCCAGCAGCGGAGGAGCATCGAGTTGGGACGGCAGTAGATGCGGTCCAGCGGAAAGAGCGGGTACAAGGACGGAAAGGTCCGTATGTGGCTATGCCCCGGAAACAGCTCGTCCAGTACCCGTTGCACCGATCCGCGCCCGATCCAGTCATTGAGGTCCCCGAGCAGCACGGTGCGGTGCCTGCCGCGCCGGGTAATGTCCGCAAGTTGAAGGGCCTGGTGATGACGCTCCCTGAAACTCAGGCCGAGATGTGCGGCGACGAGGTGCAGGGGCCCGTGCGGCGTGTGAACAACGGTTTCGATCGCGGCCCGCCGCTCCCGCCGTCTGTAGGAGATGTCGTGATGGTGCGCCTCCGTCATCGGCCATCGGCTGATGACGGCATGGCCGTAGTCGCCGTCCGGCGCGGTGATCAGACGAGTGGCGTGCGCGTTGCCACCCAATTCCTCGCCGAGATACTCGAAGGCGTCGCGCCGAGAGGACTTCCGTGGTCGCGAGTCGATCTCCTGAAGGGCGACCACCTGCGGCTCGTGGCGTCGAACGAGTTCGACGATGCGCGTCAGGTCCCGACGGCGGTCCGGCCCGACGCCGCCGTGAATGTTCCATGTCATGACGCGAATGGTCCCGGGTCCGGAATCCTGCACTGTGTCGGGCCTCGTCGTTTCTGCCACGCAGGTCATGCCGCCGAGCCGTCGTCGTTTCGGACCGCAAACCGGCTGTCGCGCGTCGATGGTCATCATCCCCGAAAGGAACGGCGGCCTTGGCAACCGATAGTAGGCCTCGAAATCTCACGCAAGCTCCTGCGCCGCCGCGCCGCCGATGGCCCCGCTGATCGGCCCGCTGAACTTCGCCTTCGCCGCCGCAGCGCTCCATCAGGCCGTCCTCTCTCTTAGCGGTCCTCGTCTTCCGCTTCGTCTATTCTCTCATTCCCCTGGTGCTCGGTCTCGCCGCCCTGGCGTTTTCCGAACTTGCTCTGTGGCGCAGCCCCGTGAGTCGTGACCGGCTCTGCGCGGCCGAAGAGATCTCAGCGCTCCCAGAAACGAGATCGGCCGTTCCGGATCGAGCAGGATGGTGCCGGGGAAGGATCCCGTCGGACCCCGGGTCACCTCCATCGGCCGCAGCGTGCGCCCTTCGTGCGCCACCCGATCGATGGCTTCGGGAAGGCTGCTCTCGCGTGCGACGGCGGCACGCAGGGCAGGGACGCGGACCCCGAGATGCTCCGCCAGGAGCGTGTCACGGATCCGCAAGACGGCTTCGCGCTGGTCCGCGCTCTGCGCATCGATTGTCACATCGCATTCCGTATCGAGGCCGACGGAGCGATTGTTGAGGTTCGACGATCCGATGCGGAGAAATCTGTCGTCGATGATCATCACCTTGGAATGAATCAAGAGGCGGGGCTCTTCCGTGCCGGCCGCGACCGGATAATAAACGTGAAGCCGATGGTATGTGTCGACGGCCTTCAGGCTGCGAAGCAGCCGCTCACGGTTCGCCCCCATGATGAAGCGCTCCACGAGTCCATTGGCCACGCGCGTGCATACCACGACGATCTTCGGCCCGTCGGGCCGCCCGAGCATGTCCTTGAGCAGTCTCCGCAGGCGCCGCCCGGTGAAATACTGTGCCTCGATGTAGACGGTGGTCCTCGCTGCGCGCAGAAGGCTTTCGTAGAGATGTGCGGTTTCCTCCACGGCCGGTTGACCGTGGTAGGCCGGCTGTGTGCGGGAAACAGCGACAGTCGCGTTCATGAAATCGGGCTGCAACCGGTCGGGCCATCGGTCGACCGCCGAACCGGTCGGAAGGGCCTCTCCGGTCGCGTCACGCCATCGGGCCCGGGCGACCCCGCAAAGATGCCCGACGACAGGTCCGTCCATGACCATCTGAACGTCGTGAACCGGATCGTAGCGCTTGCCGTCGGGGGTCAGTCGCAGGTCGTTGTCCGGCGCGTGGTCCGAGGTGTCCCAGCGTTCGACGGTAAGGTCCATGCCGCCGACGAAGGCGACTGAGTCGTCAACGATGACGATCTTCTGGTGATGCGCCGCGTATGCCGGATGATGCCTGTCGAGATGAAGTTGGATGCGCTCGTGACTTTGCCAGTCCGCCCCCCGGATCAGCGGCAGCGCGGCGCCGGGCGCGTGGGCGATCGCGAGACTCCACACGAGCACGCGCACGTGCAGGTGCGGCCGGCTCTCGACAAGGATCCGCAGCAGCTCTCCAAGGCTCGGGGCGTCCGGACCGTCTTGGGGCCGAAGGCGGATGCGAGCGTCGAAATCCCAACCGATGATCATGATGGAGCGCTCAGCCCGCCTGAGCGTCTCGTCGAGTACGGCGTAGTACGCCTCCGCATCGACCAGCACGGCGGCCCGGCGCGCCTCGGCCACGCCACAACAGTTGCGGCCGGGCACGAGAACCGGCGCCGGCGGCCGATCGGCCCCGGCTCGAGGCGCTCTCGCGTCAGAAGGTTCGATCATCATCGCAGCACATCGCTTTCTGCCGAAGGCGCGAGACGCCGAGCGGCAGTGCATGCCAGATCCCCTCCGGTCTACTCGGCCGCCGCCTGCGGTCTGAAGCCGATCTGTTGCCTCAGCGGGCCTTCCTGTCCCAGAGAGGCTTTGATCTGTTGGTATTCCTCTTCCATCTCCGGCGTGACCGAGGCCCGGCTCTCGCGCAGAGCGTTGTCGAAGTCGGTCTGCGAAATGGTGTCATTGCCCTGACGGAGGGCGTGAAGGCCCGCTCGCCGCACCACATCCTGGAGATCGGCGCCCGTGTACCGCTCCGTCCGTTCCGCCACCTCGTCGAGGTCGACATCCTGAGCGAGAGGCATCCGGCCCGTCTGGATGCCGAGAATGTGCCGTCTTGCGCCGAGATCGGGGACCGGCACGTAGATCAGTTCGTCGAACCGCCCGGGCCGCAGAAGCGCGGGATCGACGAGGTTCGGCCGGTTCGTCGCGGCGATCACGACGATTCCCTGCAATTCCTCAAGGCCGTCCATCTCGCTGAGAATCGTGTTGACGACCCTGTCGGTCACAGCGGGTTCGCCAAGGCCCCTCCCACGGGCCGGCACGAGACTGTCGATCTCGTCGATGAAGATCACCGTCGGCGCGACCTGCCGGGCGCGGCGGAACAGGCGCGCGACCTGTTGCTCGGACTCGCCATACCACTTCGACAGGAGGTCCGATGATTTCGTCGCCATGAAATTCGCTTCGGCCTCGCGGGCGACGGCTTTCGCGAGAAGAGTCTTGCCGGTCCCCGGCGGGCCATACAGCAGGAAGCCCTTGGCCGGTCTGATACCGAGCTTCTGGAATGCCTCGGGGTTCTTCAGGGGCAACTCGATGCTCTCCTGCATGGTCTCCCGGACTTCCGCGAGGCCGCCGATGTCCTTCCAGGTCACATCCGGCACCTGGATCATGATTTCGCGCATCGCCGATGGTTGGACCCGCCTGAGCGCGTTATGGATATCCGCCTCCATGACCTGCATCTTCTCGAGTTTTTCCGCAGGAATGCCGTCCTTGAGATCGATTTCAGGCAGGAGGCGGCGGACCGCATCCATCGCGGCCTCGCGGCAGAGCGCCGACAGATCGGCGCCCACGAACCCGTAGGTCGTCCGGGCAAGACCGTCGAGATCGACGTCGTCGGCCAGAGGCATGCCCCGGGTGTGAATGCCGAGGATTTCCCGGCGGCCGGACTGGTCGGGCACACCGATGATGATCTCGCGGTCGAACCGTCCGGGCCGTCGCAGCGCTTCGTCGAGCGCGTCGACCCGATTGGTTGCGCCGATGACGACAACATTCTGACGGGGCTCGAGTCCGTCCATGAGCGTGAGAAGCTGCGCGACCAGGCGGCGCTCGGCCTCTCCGGCCACCTGATCGCGTTTGGGAGCGATGGAGTCGATCTCGTCGATGAAGATGATTGCGGGCGACTGCTCCTTCGCCTGCGAAAAGACCTGGCGCAGGCGCTCCTCGCTTTCACCGTGCATCCGGCCGAGAATCTCGGGGCCGTTCACGAGGAAGAACTGCGCCTCCGCTTCGCTCGCCACCACGCGCGCGAGGAGTGTCTTGCCGGTTCCCGGAGGGCCGTGGAGCAGAACCCCTTTGGGCGGATCGATGCCGAGTCGCTGGAACAACTCGGGATGGCGCAGCGGCAGTTCCACCATCTCGCGGATCTGATCGACAGTGTCGCCGAGACCACCGATGTCGTCATAGGTGATGTCGGGGCGCCGCGCTTCGGTCGGTTCCTCGTACTGCGGCTTGAGATCGACCTCGGTCTCGGCTGTCATGGCGACGATGCCGCGTGGTTCGGTCGAAACGACGACGAGACGGATCTCCTGCAACCCGTAAGCCGGGAGATTGAGCATCTGCCGCAACTCCTCGGGAATTCGCTCGTCGTAGGCGCGCGGCGCATGGACCGAGGTCGAGATGACATCGCCCGCTACGAAGGGCCGTCGATAGAAGCTGCGCTTGAGCGCTTCGCCCGGCCCGCTCAGCTTCAGGTTCTTCTGAGCCGGGGCGACGACGATGCGACGCGCCGGTTTCACCCGCGCGGCCTCGACCTCCACCTGATCACCGAGGCCCACGCCCGCGTTGCCACGAAGCAGACCGTCGAGGCGGATCAGGCTCAACCCTTCGTCCTCGGCGTAGGGCGGCATCACGATCGCGGCGGTCGTTCGGCGCCCCGTGATCTGAACGGCATCTCCCTGACGGATGCCGAGGCGCTCCATCAAGGGGTGGTCAAGTCTTGCAATGCCCCGTCCTGCATCCTCCGGACGCGCATTCGCCACCTGAAGCCGAAGCGCGGCTTCCGTTTCCACGTCAGCCAAGGCTGCCTCCCTCATGTATCCAAACTCCCGGTCCCAATGCGCGATGCGGCACTGTCGTTCCGCAGAGATGCAGAACGTCGCAGTCTCCGGAGCGCGGCTGAGCGCAAGCAGACCGAGGAGAGACTCGTGGACCAGGCGACCGAGAAGTCCCTCCATGCCCGTCCCCTCCAGCCCTCCGCTGTATCTTCGGGCCCGCTGCTTTCGGCATGGCGGGAACCAGAGGCTGATGACTTCCGTTCTCCGATTGCTGGAGGACGGCGGAGTTTTTATTGCCGCCTGTCCGAAGGCCCATTGTCAGCGAGCTGTCGGAGGAAGTGATGCCGAGCCCACTTGGTTACTGGAGCGACCCGTATGAAGAGATGCGTCGCATTCAGCACGATATGAATCGCGTGCTTCAACGAACGCCGCGGCGCGAGAGCGGCTACCCGGCGGTGAACGTGTATGTATCGCAGGACGGCGTCGCCATCACCGCCGAGCTTCCGGGCGTTTCGGAGGACGACTTGGAGGTCTCGGTCCACCGCGACACGGTCACCGTCAAGGGAGAGCGAAAGTTGGAGCTTGAAGGCGTCTCCAGCTACCACCGCCGCGAACGTGGCGGCTCTTCGTTTTCCCGCACGCTGTCTCTCCCCTTCAGAGTTGACCCTGACAACGTCGAGGCGAGCTACAGACACGGCGTCCTGCGTCTGTCGTTGCATCGCCCTGAAGAGGATCGGCCCAAGCGGATTTCGGTCCGGTCGAGTTGAGGAGACTACCGATGGCAAAGAAAACGCAGCCCGCTCGCTCGAAAGGCGGACATGAGACGCAAGAGGGGACCGAAGGCCAGTCGAAACTGCCGGCTGAACAGCAGGGTGGCGAGCCGACGCGGGCCCGGCCGACATTCCGACCACTGGTGGACATCGGGGAGTCCGAGGACGGCTTGGTGCTGATTGCCGATCTTCCCGGGGCGGAGCCGGACAAGCTCGACATAACCCTTGAAGGTCGCGACCTCGTCATTCGCGCAGAGGTCGATGAGGAGGAGCCAGAGGGATTCAGTCCGGCCTACCGCGAATACGACGTCGGCGATTACGAGTGCCATTTCCGACTCGCCGGCGATTTCGAGTCCGACGGCGTCGAGGCGTCGCTCAAGGACGGGGTTCTCAAGCTCAAGATACCGAAGGCCGCCGAGCAAGAGACCAAGCATATTCGCGTCAAGTCCGATTGACGCCGGAGGGCGATCCGTCTCGGAAACGGGCCGCCCCTTGAAAGGTCTTCCGGGGGAGGCGCCCTGACGCGGAAGGTGTCCGTTGCGCTGCTTGAACCATCGGACTGGCCACTTGCCACAACCTTAAGCAGCATGTTGGACAGGCCACGGGCTTGTCCCTCTGCCGCTGAGCGGCGAGCGACGACGATGCAATAAGTCGGCGTAGTCGTTTTTCGACCCAGAGCGCGGCGCTCGCAACGGCACGAGGCCTGCGGTCACGGCCTGGACAGACTTTCCTGCAGAATGCGGTATTGTCGACGCGGGCGTGCTGCTGCATGGGACCATGCCGCCCAAATCGATTGATTATCTGGGTTGCAGGGGAGTCTCGGGACCTTGTTCGAAGTGATCACCATCAGTTTCGCGTTCTTTTTCGGTCTGGCCGTCCGGCAGATCGGCTTGCCGCCCCTTGTGGGCTTTCTCGCCGCCGGGTTTGCCATCAACATCTTTGGCCCCGCGCTGGATGTGCCGGACTATACAGGAGAAACGCTTGGGCATGTGGCGCACCTGGGCGTGCTGATGCTGCTCTTCACCGTCGGGCTCAAGCTAAAGCTCGAACAGATCGCCCAGCCGCAGGTGGTGGGCGGAGCGCTCTTGCATTTCGCCATCTCCGTCGCGGTTTTCATGCCGGGGCTCAAGATTTTCATGGGCCTCGATTGGAACACCGCACTGCTGCTGGCAATCGCGCTCTCCTTCTCGTCGACAGTGCTCGCCGCAAAACTGCTTGAGACCAAGCGCGAACTGGGCGCTTTCCATGGACGCACCGCCATCGGCATCCTGATCGTGCAGGATATCGTCGCGCTTGTCGTGCTGGCGATCTGGTCGGCGCAAACACCGAACATCTGGGCGCTCCTGATCCTTGGCGTGCCGCTCCTGCGCCCGGTGCTGCACTGGCTGCTGGATTTCGCCGGGCATGACGAATTGCTCGTGCTCATGGGCATGATGCTGTCGCTGGTGATCGGCGGCATGGGGTTCGAGGCGATGGGCCTCTCGTCGGAAATCGGCGCGCTGGTGATGGGGGTCCTGCTGTCGACGCATAGTCGCGCCAAGGAACTGGGGGAATCTCTCTGGTCGCTGAAGGAGATCTTTCTCGTCGGGTTCTTTCTTCAGATCGGGCTGACCGGCCTGCCTGACTGGGATGCAACGGTGTTTGCTCTGGCTGCGGGCCTCGTGCTGGCGCTCAAGGGCGCGCTCTTCTTCGCGATCATGGTCGCCTTCAAGCTGCGGGCGCGCAGTGCGTTCCTGACAGCGCTGAGCCTGACGGCGTATTCCGAGTTCGGCCTCATCGTCGCGGCGGGCGTGTTGCCGGAATACCTCGTGCCACTGGCCATCGCCGTGTCGATCTCCTTCGTGGTCTCCGCGCCGCTCAATCGCTTCGCGCATCCTCTTTACGAGCGCTTCGAGGATGCCTTGCGCAACTATGAGCGCGACACGATCCACCCCGACGAGCAGCCCGGGGACATGGGCGATGCGGACGTGCTGATCTTCGGGATGGGCAGAACCGGTAGCGCCGCCTACAAGCGTATCGAGGAACAGGGCTACAAACCGCTCGGCCTCGATGCCGACACCTACACGGCGAAGGTGCATCGAGAAGCCGGGCGCAACGTGCTTTTCGCCGATGCCGAGGACAGCAATTTCTGGCGCAACTGCAATCTGGGTCAGATAAGGGCGGCGATTCTCGCGATGGACGATATCGAGGCCAAGCTGATCGCAGCGCGGTCATTGCGGCAGCGCGGCTTTTCCGGGCCGATCGTGTCGCACGCCCTTCACGAGTCGCACCAGGAACAGATACGAGAGGCAGGGGCCGATTTCACCTATCTGACCATGGCACAGGCCGGTGTCAGCCTCGCCGAACAGACCGCCCATGCGATGAGCACGAGCTGAAGGTGCCCAGCGGGTCAACAACCGGGAGAACCGAAACGCCGCAGCGCGTATCGCCGCGATTGACGGCGTCGGGAACACAATCAGTCCAGAACAGCGAATGGAGCCGCGTCGCTGGCGAACGCGCTTGACTGGACGGCGGTCAGTGCCGACCTTCCGATCATGTATCGCCCTTCGCTTTTCGCGCTGATCGCATGGATTCTGACGAGTGCTTCGCCGCTCGCGGCGCAGACGGTGCCCGAGCCGGTTGCGGTCGCGCCGATGCCGCACCCGTCGGCCGCCGTGGGCGTCGTCCTCCGCGGCGGGAGGGGTATGTGCACCGGAACCCTGATCGAGCCCGACGTCTTCGTCACGGCTGCGCATTGCGTTCGCGCCGTCGAGAGCTCCGGCAGGATCGACCGCCTCGCGTTCCGGACCGGCGCATATCCCGGGACATCGCCCATCGAGGTGAAGGCGCTACAGGTCGTGTCGCATCCACTCTATGTCTTCGCCAAGGGACTAGAGCGGTCGACCGGCTATGACCTCGCGCTCGTCCGGCTTGCGGAGTCGGTCCCCGCCGAAGCCGCAACGCCGGTGACTGTCACGAAGGAGCCTGTCGTCTCGCCCCGCCTCCTCGTGGCGAGCTACCGCGGCGGGCGTGGCGAACGGGCGCGGGAGAGAACCTGCCCGGTCATCGAGGCGTCCGACCGAATGATTCAGATGGGCTGCGATGTTCGCCCGGGCGAATCCGGCTCGCCGGTCCTGCAGAGGACCGAAAGCGGCCTCGCCATCGTCGGCGTTCTCTCCGCACGGGCCGAGGACGGTCCGCAAAAGTTGGCCTTCGCCGCAGGATCACAGCGGATCGGACAGGTCATCGCCCTGATGGGACCGCTGCTCTCCAGCCCTTGAACCAGCGAAAGCGGCGACTTATCTCCGCCGCGCCGGACGCCGAATTCCGGGTCAGGCATTCTAGGGGCCCGTCCGATGAGGAGGGCCTGCCAACGTTGTCGCTCAAAGGAGGATGACCCCATGCGCACGTTCGATCTTGCACCGCTTTATCGTGCAACCGTCGGCTTCGATCAGATTGCCGACCTCATGGATCGGGTTCTTGCCGATACCGGCCCCACCCCGTCCTATCCCCCCTACAACATCGAGAAGCTCGGCGACGATGCCTGGCGCATCTCGATCGCCGCAGCGGGCTTCACCGACGAGGATCTTTCCGTCGAAGTCCGCGAAAACGCCCTGATCGTCGCGGCAAAGAAGGCCGATGAAGACGAGGGGCGCGTGTACCTCCACCGCGGGATCGCCACACGCGCTTTCGAGCGCCGCTTCCACCTTGCAGACCACGTCCGTGTGACCGGCGCATCCTTCACGAACGGAATGCTCCACATCGACCTTGTGCGGGAGGTGCCCGAAGCGCTGAAACCACGCCGGATCGAGATCGCGAACGGCGGTGCCGTCGAGGGCAAGGCGATCGAGGCCGAAACGGCCGGGTAATCCGTTCCCGATGAACGCATCCGGGCGCGCCCCGATCGGCGCGCCCTTTGCATTGGTCGAGGGCCAATAGGCCTGAGCCAGCCGCGATACATCGGTACGGCTGGACGGAGAGCGCGCCCGGCCAAGGCCGGGCGCGGGCACCCGCTATCGATCAGTCGAGGCTGAAGGACCAGAACATCGTCTCGCCCGAATGATCGTCGACACCATCGTTGTCGGTCGACACCCAGACGGTTCCGTCGCCGGTGATCGCGAGGCCCTCGACCTTGTCCAGAACATAGCCGCCGGTGGACGTGAGATCATCGATGAGATCGCGCACCTCCTCCTTCGACACGACGGGAAGATCACCGCCGAGCGGCGCAGGCACCATTTCGGCGGCCGGGACACGATATACCTTCTTCGTGACCGCCTTTCCGCCAATCTGGTTGTCACGCTCCACCACGTAGACCCAATCGCCATGCGCGACGATCTCGGAGAGGCCGACCCAGCCTGTTGTGGGCTCCGCCTTCGGATAGTGAACCGCACCCCATTCCTCGGTCGCGATGTTGTAGGACACGAGCTTTGAGTGGTTCGCGGGATCGTCGCCCCACTCCCGCTGGATCGCGATCCAGAGCACATCGCCGACGCGGGTGATTCCCTCCGAACCGAACCGCCGCTCGACGGCGAGGAGTTCCGCGGGAAAGGCGATCTCGTCCTCGATCGCGCCGTCGGCTCCGACGTGGTAGATCGCGTGCGGGACCAGCCGGTCCGTCCGGCCCTCCGAAGCAAGCCAGAAGCCACCCTCGCCATCGAGCGCGATGCCCTCGAGGTCCAGCTTCTGCGCGGGCATCCCCTCGCGGGTCACCCGGATCACGTCGACGATGCGGGCGGGCGTCCGGCTCACGTCGACCTTGAAGATCGACGGCTGCATGCCGAGGAAGCTGTCGTTGACGAACCAGACAAAGCCGTCCTCGTCGGCGACCATGCCGGAATTCGCCACCCAACCCACCGGGCGGCCCTCTTCTCTCAGGCCCTCCGAGGTCAGGTGCGGATAGACGGCCGGCCCTTCCTGCAATTCGAAGATCATGACATGCGCGCGAACGCCGCCATCGGGTCCGAGGTCGGCCTCGTTCGCGACCGCAAGAAGGTTGCGCGAGGGAATCGCCACAGCGCCCTCAGGACCGACGCCCGACGGCATCAGTTGCTTCAGGACCGGTTCTGCCGGATCCGTCATGTCGTAGACACCGACGACCGAACCGCGCTCGGAAAGGATGAACATCATCGGCACGCCGCCAAAGGTTCCCACCTCCATGCCCTCCGGCTCGGCACCCTTGTTGCCGGAGCGATCATCCGGGTAGTGCCCGATCTCGGCCACGGCGTATTCGAACGACGTGCCGGACTCGTACATCACCGTGCCGTCCTTGTGGAACACCGTGAAGCCGCGCGACCCGCCGTCCATGTCGCCCTCGTTGGCGATGACGAAGTGGTCGGCGTCGATCCACTGAAGCCCGTCGGGCTCCCGCGGGACGTCGGGCATCGATCCGTCGAAGGTCAGCGCGCCTTCCTCCTCGGTATCGACGTTGTCCAGCGAAACCGCCCCGGCGGAGAAGTGCGACAACACCTCGCCCGCGCTGTTCAGAACGACGATGTGGTTGTTTTCCTGCAGCGTGACCGCGATTTCTCCGGCCGGCGAAACGTCGACGAACTCCGGCTCGGGGTCTTCGGGTGCGACCTCGGCGAGACCGGTAACGTCGGCCTTTACGAGACCGTCGCAGTTCATCATGCCGTCTTCAAGCGGCACGATCGCGATGTAGCCGGCGGGCATCTGCGGCACACGGCCGTCGCCCAGGTCCTCGTCACGCTCGTTCTCGATCGCGACCGTCACGAACGAGCCGTCCGGAGCGACTGCGGTCGAGTCCGGCTGGCCGCCAAGGTCGCAGTCCGCGACCGCTTCTCCCGTCGCGAGGTCTATGTGAAGGAGGTGACCCGACGGCTCGGTATAGCTGGAGGACGTGTTGATCCCGACGAAGACGGTGTTGCCCAGCGCCGAGACTGCCGTCGGCTCGCCGTCGAGCGCAATGTTTCCCATCGGCCTCGGGTTCGCCGGATCGCTTATGTCAACCTTCCCGATCGCGCCCAGCGGACTGTCGGAGTAGACGAGCGTCATTCCATCCTCGGTCACCGTTATGATCTCGGCGGAGGTTTCGCGCGCCGTATCCTCGCCCTCGGCCATGTTGAGCGGCGTCGGGAAGCTCGCGACGCGGTTGAAGTTCATCTCCTGCGCCGTGGCGGTGCCTGCGCACAGCGCCAGGACGGATGTCAGACAAAGAAATCGGGTCGTCATTGCAGTCCCCCAGTCGGTTGTTATCCGACGAAGGCTGTGGCGGTCACAGGTGACGAATGCGTAACGGTTGTGTTTCGGAACGATGAAATCGCGTCAGGACGTGCGGCCGAGCGTGTCGGCCTTCGCGGCTCCACGCTCTCCCATCGGCAACTCTTCTCCGACTGTCGAGTCCCGCCGGGTCTGATGCTCGATCTCCGAGTTGAGTTCGGCGCCGAGAAGAACGGCGAACGCCGACAGCCACAGCCACGTCAGCAACACGATGACCCCGCCAAGCGCGCCGTAAGTCGCGTTGTAGCTGCCGAAGTTCGCTACGTAGACGGAGAAGGCGGCGGACCCGAGGAGCCAGAGAACCGTCGCCGCCACCGCTCCCGGTGTAATCCAGCGCCAGCGCGCATGTCGCCGCGACGGGCCGTAGCGATAGAGGACCGACAACCCCAATATCGCCAGAACGAAGAGGATTGGCCACGGCGCCCATGTCAGCAGCATGTCGATCCGGGGCACGAAGTCGAAGGCCGATGCGACAGCCGGCGCAACCACCGCCGCCAAGACGGCGAACACGAGGCCGACGATCAGGAGCAGCGTCAGCCCCAGCGCCATGGCATTCAGCGCAATAAAGCCGCGTTTCTCTTCCTCCTCGTAGGCAATATTCATGCCTTCCATGAGTGTCTTGACACCTTTCGACGCCCCCCAAAGCGCGAGCAGAAATCCCAATGCGGCGCCCCATCCTGCGGCACTGTTGCTTTCGGCGACCTGGCGGGCCTGGCCGTCGATGATCTCGGCCGCACCTGACGGCAGGGCCGAAGTGTACTCTGCGACCTGCTCCTGCATCCGCGCGGGGTCCATGACGAGACCCGCGATCGAAACGAAGGCGGCTACTGCCGGGAAGAGGGCCAGAAACCCGAAAAACGCCACGCCCGCCGACACGACCGAAACATGATCGCTTGAGATCGACGCCCAAGTGCGCTGGCCGATGTCGCGCCACCCGCTCCGCGGAATGCTCCGCGGACCTGCGGCATTGCGCCCGCGTGTCGTATCGCCCCGATCGGTCATGAGCTCTGAACCGCGCCGGGGCGCCTGCGGTTCCAAATGCTCAGGGCGTGCGGCCAAGCGTGTCGGCCTTCACGGCCCCCCTCTCGCCCATCGGCTTGACCGGACCCACGGTGGAGTCGCGTCTGGTCTGGTGTTCGATCTCGGCGTTCAGTTCGGCGCCGAGAAGCACGATGTACGACGTCAGCCAGAACCAGATCATCAGGATCGCGACTCCGCCGAGCGCTCCGTAGAACTGATTATACGCAGCGAAGTTTCGGACGTAGAGCGAGAAGGCGAGCGATACGACGATCCAGATCACCGTCGCCACCACCGCGCCGAGGCTGATCCAGCGCCAACGGGCATTCGTCCGGGACGGACCGAACCTATAGAGCGTGGACAGCCCTGCCAGCGCGAAGGCGCCCATGACCGGCCACCGCAACCAGTCAACAATCGCGCCGGCCCAGCCGAGCCCAGGCTGGAGCGCAAGCGTCGCCGGCACGACGACGATCGTCGTGATCGCGACGATGAATCCGATGAAAAGACCGAACGTCAGAAGGGCCGCGACAATGTTGAAGGACAGGAAGTTCCGGCGCTCCGTTTCGTCATAGGCGGTGTTGAGCCCTGCCATGAGCGTTTTGGTCGCGGCAGACGCCGTCCAGACAGCGAAGACAATCGCGATGATCGCGCCCGTGCCCGCCGCGGTGTCTTGTGATGCGACTTGCGCAACGCGGTCGTTGACGAGGCTCGCCGCCTCGTCGGGCAACGGAGCGGCAAGCTCCGAAATCTGGTCACGCATCGCGCTGGGCTCAAGCACGAAGGCCGACAAGGCGATGAGCGCGGCGATCGTCGGGAAAAGTGCGAGCAGCGCCCAGAATGCGGAACTCGCGGCAAGAATGTCGATCCGGTCGCGATTGGTGCGCCGGATGGTGCGGATCAGTATGTCACGCCACCCCGCTCGCGGCATCGCGAGCGGGGACGGCGCCTCGCGTCCCCGTCCTGCGTCGTTCATCCGAACCTCCACCGGGAAAACAAGAGCTTCCGGTGGGAGTTCCGCGTCAGACGGACATGCAGATGTATTTCATCTCGAGAAACTCCTCGATCCCATGCCGCGATCCCTCGCGGCCGAGGCCCGATTGCTTGACGCCGCCGAACGGGGCGACCTCGGTCGAGATGATTCCGGTGTTCACGCCGACGATCCCGTACTCCAGCGCCTCGGCCACCTTGTAGACCCGGCTGAGGTCGCGCGCGTAGAAATACGAGGCAAGCCCGAAGATCGTGTCGTTCGCCATCGCGATCACTTCATCCTCATCGCTGAACCGGAAGAGCGGCGCGAGCGGCCCGAACGTCTCCTCGACCGAAACCTTCATGTCCTGCGTCACGCCGGTGATCACGGTCGGCTCGAAGAACAGCGGGCCGAGATCGGCCTGATTGCCGCCGTAGAAGACGAGAGCGCCTTTGGCGGTGGCATCCGCGATATGCTCCTTCACCTTCTTGACCGCGTCCTCGTCGATCAGCGGACCGAGATCCGCGCCATCAAGCCCGTCGCCCACCTTCATCGTCTTGAGACGCGCCGCCAGCTTGTCGGCAAAGGCGTCGTAGACGCCGTCCTGCACGTAGATCCGGTTTGCGCAGACACAGGTCTGCCCGTTGTTTCGGAACTTGCACGCGATGGCGCCCTCCACCGCCGCGTCGAGATCGGCGTCGTCGAACACGATGAAAGGAGCGTTGCCGCCAAGCTCCATGGAGCACTTCATGACCTGGTCGGCCGCCTGCCGCAGGAGAACGCGTCCGACCTCAGTCGAGCCCGTGAAGGTCAGTTTCCGGACCAGCGGGTTTTCGCAGAATTCCTTGCCGATCTCCGAGGACGACTTCGACGGCACGACGGAGAAGACGCCCTTCGGTATTCCGGCCCGGTCCGCGAGCACCCCCATGGCAAGCGCCGAAAGCGGCGTCAGCGTCGCCGGCCGGACGATCATCGCGCAGCCCGCCGCAAGGGCCGGGGCCGCCTTGCGCGTGATCATCGCGTTGGGAAAGTTCCACGGAGTGATCGCCGCCGCGACCCCGACCGGCTGCCGGATCACGGTCAGCCGCTTGTCCGGCTGGTGACCGGGAATCGTCTCGCCATAGATCCGCTTGGCTTCCTCGCCGAACCACTCGATGAACGAGGCGCCGTAGGCGATCTCGCCGCGGCTCTCGGTCATCGGCTTGCCTTGCTCGGCCGTCAGGATCGTCGCCAGGTCCTCCTGGTTCTCCATCATCAGATCGTACCAGCGGCGCAGGATCACCGCGCGTTCCTTCGCCGTCTTGCTTGCCCACGCCTTCTGCGCTGCCGCCGCCGCGGCGATGGCCTCCGCGGTCTGCTCGCGTCCGATCGACGCGACCTCGGCGATGGTGTCGCCCCGCGCCGGGTTCGTCACAGGAAAGGTCGCGCCATCGGTCGCATCGACCCATTCACCCGCAAGATAGGCCTTCGTCTGAAGAAGCTCGGGATCGTCGAGCAGCGATCTGAGATCCGTGGTCGTATCGAGCATGAGGCCCTCCCTGTGTGCCGTCCGGTCGTGCGCACCTCTATAGCCGTCCTCGGCGGACGCCGAAAGACGGTCAGCGACCGAACGTCTCGCTCCAACAGGGCAGCAGGTCGCCGGGTTCCGCCCGTGCGAGATGCACGGCCCGGGCGATCGCGCGCGACAGGCAGACCGACGCCGCATGCCCGATGATCGCGGCATCCACGACAGGATCGCGCAGAGCTTTCGCGCCTGTCGCCGCCGCGAACACAAGATCGCCGTCGAACGGTGTATGGGATGGGAGGATCGCCCGCGCGAGCCCGTCATGCGCCGCGATCGCCATCCGCTTGGCGCCCGCCTTCGAAAGTCGGGCATCCGTCGCGACAACGGCGATCGTGGTGTGCGCGCCGGGCGCGATCTTCGACGCGGGGAATTCCGGAACCTCGCCTGCGCCGGGAAGTCCCTGGGCTCCGAATTCACCTCCGATCTCGAAGGGAGCGGCCCAGAACCTGCCTGCCGAATCGGTGACACCGCCGACGGCGTTGACCGCCACCAGCGCGCCGACCGTGACACCGTTCGACAAGACGGCAGATGCCGAGCCCAGCCCGCCCTTCAGGCCGGCCACCGTCGCGCCGGCCCCCGCGCCGGCCGTGCCCAGTTCGAAATCGGACGCTGCCGCTTGGAACGCCGCGCGGCCGAGTGCCGGATACGGATTCTCCCGCCAGGTCTTCTCGCCTCCATTGGCGAGGTCGAAGAGGATGGCCGCCGGAACGATGGGGACCAGATGACCGGCGGCGACAAATCCTCGGCCTCTCTCTCTCAACTCCGCCGTGGCGCCCGACGCGGCATCAAGTCCGAACGCCGATCCGCCGGAGAGAACCAGCGCATCGACCTCCTCCACAAGGTTCTCCGGCGCAAGAAGATCCGTCTCCCGGGTCCCCGGCGCGCCGCCCATCACATGGACCGCGGCGGTGAAGGGACGTTCTGAGGTTACCACCGTCACACCCGTCTTCACCCGGCCGTCCGACGCATTCCCGACAAGGAGGCCGGAGACATCGCTGATGAGGTTGCGCGGCCCCGGCTGCATGCGTTTCATCGGCATGTCCTTCATCTTGCTCGAGATGCGCCGGGGAGCACGCGGGGAAGGACCCCTCGCTCCTCGCTCAGATGCATCGCCCGCCGTCCACTTCCATCGCGACGCCCGTGACCATCGAGGCCTCGTCGGAGCACAGGAACAGCGCGGCGTTCCCCATGTCCTCCGCCGTCGAGAAACGTCCGAGCGGAATCGTGGCGAGAAACCTGGCGCGGATCTCCGGCGTGTCCTCGCCCATGAAGGACGTCAGCAGCGGCGTCTCGCCTGCGACCGGCGCGATCGCGTTGACGCGAATACCCGACGGCGCGAGTTCGACCGCCATCGCCTTGGTTGCCGTGATCATCCAGCCCTTGGACGCGTTGTACCAGTTGAGCCGCGGTCGCGGAGAGATACCGGCGGTCGAGGCGACGTTGAGGATAGCGCCCGTCCCGGCCGCCTTCATCTCCGGAACGAGGTGCCGCGCCGTGAGGTAGACGGATTTGGAGTTGACCGCGAGAACGCGGTCGAACTCGGCCTCCGATACCTCTTCGAGCGGCTGGGGCAGATGCGTGATCCCGGCGTTGTTGACAAGAATGTCGACCCGGCCCCAACGGCGCAGCGCCGCCGCCGCCATGACGCCCACGCTCGTGTCGGAGGCGACGTCGACCTCCTGCGCCACGCCTCCGATCTCGGCGGCGACATCCGATGCGGCCGCCACAACGATGTCCGCGACCATGACTTCCGCGCCTTCCGCCGAGAACCGGCGCGCGATTCCCGCACCGAATCCGGATCCCGCACCCGTGACGATCGCGGTCTTGCCCTGCAGTCTCATGTCGCCTCTCCTTGCCCTGGCTCACACTAGGCACGAGCCCGGCCCCGCTTTCAATCCCGCGCCGGATCTCGCGGGAGCCGGATCAGGCTGCGCAAGACGGCACGATGCGATATGCTTCCGCCATGACATTCGACTGGACGCTACAGACTCTTGTCCCTCTGGCCCTCCTTGCCGCCAGCGCAGTGGTCCTTCCGATGCTTTTCTATCGCTGGCATGGCCCCGATCTTCGAAGCCTCGTCCTCAACCTCATTGCCTCGGCGGCGATCCTCATCGTGCTCGGAACCGCGATTTTCGCAGGGCTCTATCTCTGGGAAGGTGCGGATCTGTCGCGACGACCGGCCGCGGCAATCGCGCACCTCCTGAAGCTCGGTCTTTCGGCCGCTCTGATCTGGCTTCCGGTTCTGCTTCTGACAGGCGTCTCCCTCGGCATCCGCTCGGAAGCGCGGCTGGCGAAGATCCGTGAAGCGCAGGAGGCGGCCCGATGATGGTTTCCATTCTCGTCGCCCTCGCGATCCTGACGGCGATCTACCTCGTGCTTTCCCTCTGGTCCCGTTCGGTACGGAAGGAGAAGCTCGAGGACGAGTGGGACGAGGAAATACGGACGGGGGATCGGGACGCTTTCGTCGAGGAAGGTCTGCGAGATTACGACCGGAGTTTCAGGAGGAAACTGATCCGCGGGGTCTATGTGGTCCCCGTGGTGCTCATCCTCGGTTTGATCTATGTCGTGAACTTCATGTGATCCGGAGAGACCGATGATCTACGTCAAGTGGACGTTCCGCATCCTCATTCTGCTGCTCGTCTTCGCCTTCCTGCATTACACGCTGCCGCAGCGCGATATCGTGCGGGTGGTCAATACCTACGAAGAGCGGCAGGACTTCAGCGATCTCGGGATCACGCGCCTCTTCTGGCAGGGCACTTCGGGATCTGACACCTCGCCGGTCAATCGCGATGTCCTCTTCATCCAGACGGTCAGGGAAAACGGTCGTCCGATGGTCTACCGCAACCAGGACACGGGCTGGGGCTGGCCGCCATATTCCAAATTCGACACGGCGAATCTTCAGACGGAGGCGGCCGATCTCATCTCCGACCGCGACGCGCCCCGCTGGGCCGTGATGACGCACTACGGGTGGAGGAACGAGCTGCTTTCGATCTTTCCGAACGCTGTCGATATCCGAGAGATCGAGGACCCTGACGTCACCCTCATTCCCTGGGTGAACATCATCATCCTCGCGATCCTCGCCGGCCTGCTGCTCTGGATCTGGATCATCTGGCGACGGTTCCGTGAGCGCATGATCGATCCGGCGATGAGCGACGCATCACAGGCGTGGGACAGGCTCGACGACCTCGACGACCGGGCGCGCGGCCGGTTCTGGTACTGGTGGGACCGGCTATTCCACAGGCGCGGGCGCTAGGAAGCGGCAGGTCGCGCGAAGTGCCTGACCCTCATTCTCCCCAATGATGACGTCGGTCAGGCGAGATCCGTGGACGGGATGATCGGGAAGAAGTCGCCGCCCGACCAGACTCCGAACCACCCGTCCCTGTGGGTTCCGAGATCGACCAGGCGATAGAAGCTCTTGCGGTCGATCAGCGCCTCCAGATTCGCCCGGACGAGGACATAGGGCGCGGGCTCGTTCGTTTCGGGATCGTGCGCCACCCGGATCGGATGGTCGGGCCCGGCCGCGGCTCTGTCGCCGACATTCGTCACGAAGGTCAGTTTCTGGTCCACCCCTGTTCCCGTCGCCTCGAAATCCACGGCGACGAAGGGCGCGTCATCGACGGTGATCCCGACCTTTTCGACTGGCGTCACGAGGAAGTAGTCGTCGCCGTCCTTTCGGAGAATCGTCGAGAAGAGGCGGACGAGTTCCTTCCGTCCGATCGGCGTTCCAAGGTAGAACCACGTCCCGTCCCGTGCGATCCGCATGTCGAGATCGCCACAGAACGGCGGATCCCAAAGATGCACCGGCGGCAGACCGCCCTTCGATGCGGCACGGGCGCTTTGGGCGAGTCCTTCGGCGTCGGGTTTCACGGACATTTGTGGCCTCGTCGCTTTCGGCGATTGGACTATGTAGGATAGTGGCCTTTAATGGCGAGCGAAACACCACAGGAGTGACGACATGGCCGAATCGCAGGACCTCGTGGCCGAGATCGAGGCGATGGGGGAGAAGCTCGCCGATGCGACGTCGAGCATCACGAAGCGCTTCATCGGCCAGGAACGGGTCGTCGACCTTGTCCTTTCCGCCATCCTCTGCGGCGGACACGGCCTGCTGATCGGCCTTCCGGGTCTCGGCAAGACGCGGCTGGTGTCGACGCTCTCGACCGTGCTCGGCCTCGACGGCGCACGTGTCCAGTTCACGCCTGACCTGATGCCCGCCGACATTCTTGGATCCGAAGTGCTCGAGACGGGCCCGGACGGCAGCCGGGCATTCAAGTTCATCGAAGGTCCGATCTTTTGCCAGCTGCTCATGGCCGACGAGATCAACCGTGCCTCTCCGCGGACCCAGTCCGCGCTTCTGCAGGCGATGCAGGAGAAATCCGTCACGGTCGCCGGTCAGGCGCACCCGCTCGATCAGCCGTTTCACGTGCTCGCCACGCAGAACCCGATCGAGCAGGAGGGCACGTATCCGCTGCCCGAGGCCCAACTCGACCGATTCCTCGTCCAGATCGACGTGCCCTATCCGACGCGGGACGCCGAGCGCGACATCCTGATCGCGACCACCGGCACCTCTGAGGAGACCGCACACCAGGTCTTCACGGCCTCCGAACTCATCGCGGCGCAGACGCTGATCCGGCGGATGCCGGTCGGCGAGGGCGTGGTCGAGCTCATCCTCGATCTCGTTCGTGCGTGCCGGCCCGAAGACGAGACCGCGCCGGAGCTTGTCCGGGCGAATGTCGGCTGGGGGCCCGGGCCGCGGGCGGCGCAGGCGCTCATGCTGACCGTCAGGGCGCGGGCGCTGCTTGACGGGCGGCTCGCGCCGTCGGCCGAGGACGTGGCCGACATGGCCGCGCCGGTGCTCACTCACCGGATGGCCCTGACCTTCGCCGCCCGCGCACGCGGGGTATCCCTCGGCACGGTCATATCCGATGTGGTGGGGCAGGTGACCCATGTCGAGGCGGCGGCTTGAGCGAAGCAGCCGATCTCCGTTCCCGCGCCGAGGATCTTGCAGGACCTTTGCCGCCCCTTTTGGCGGCGGCGGACCATCTGGCGTCTACGGTGCTCCTGGGCGAGCACGGACGCCGCCGCGCAGGGCTGGGCGACGAGTTCTGGCAGTACCGGCAGGCGATGCCCGGCGACGAGGCCCGGATGATAGACTGGCGTCGGTCTGGACGCTCGGACGTGCATTTCGTGCGCGAGAAGGAATGGCAGGCGGCGCAGAGCGTCCTGCTCTGGATCGATGGTGCACAGTCGATGGGGTTCTCGTCCTCGCCGAAACTTCAGTCCAAATCGGAAAGGGCGCGGCTTCTGGCGCTGGCGCTCTCGAGCCTTCTCATCCGGGGCGGCGAGCGCGTGGGCCTGACGAGCAGTGAGATGCCGCCGCGGTCGGGGGAGCTGCAGCTGATGCGCCTCGCCGGCGCACTGACCAGGAAAGCCGGCCAAGAGGACTATGGAACGCCAGAGGTGCGGGGCGTGCTGCCGCATTCCCGCGCGGTCTTCGTCTCGGATTTCCTCGGCGACATCTCCGGAGCCGAGGCGGCGATCACGAAGGTGACGGATCGCGGCGTGTCCGGGGCAATCCTCCAGATCCTTGATCCGCAGGAGGAGGCCTTTCCGTTCGACGGGCGGACGATCTTCGAGTCGATGGGGCGCAGCGTCAGCCACGAAACCATGAAGGCGGGTGATCTCAGGAGCCGGTATCTCGAGCGACTCGGGCAGCGGAAGGACCGGCTTTCGTCGCTGGCCAGAGCCACTGGCTGGCAGTACGACTGCCACCACACCGATGCTCCGGCCTCGGCAGCGCTTCTCTGGCTCTACCGGTCGCTCGAAAGGGTTCAGCACTGATGTGGACGCTCGGCCCGATAGGCTTTACCGCGCCCTGGCTTCTTGCCGGGCTCCTGGCGCTGCCGATCCTCTGGATTCTGCTCCGGGCCGTCCCGCCAGCCCCGATCCGCCGGCGCTTTCCGGGGGTCGCGCTCCTTCTCGGTCTCTCGGACGAGGAGAACGAGACCGACAAGACGCCGTGGTGGCTGCTTCTCCTGCGCGCGCTCGCGATCGCGGCGGCGATCATCGGCTTCGCGGGCCCGATCCTCAATCCAAAGCCAGAGCGCGACGGGACCGGGCCGCTCCTCGTGCTTCTTGACGGAACATGGGCGGATGCACGCGACTGGCAGACCCGGATGACCCGAACCGAGGCCCTGCTCGAGGAGGCCTCGCGCGCCGGACGGACCGCGGCGGTGGTTGTCCTGAACGATCTGCCTCAGGGCGAGCTTCCGTTTCAGGCGGCCGATGCCTGGGTCCAGCGGCTGCCGAGCCTTGAGCCGAAGCCTTGGGGGCCCGATGCCGATGCGCTGGCCGCCTGGACCGACACGTTCGAGGGGTCATTCGACGTCTTCTGGATGTCCGATGGCCTTGCCTACCCGTGGCGCGACGATCTCCTCGGCTCTCTCGAGGACCGGGGCGGCGTGACCGTCTTCGAGTCGCGAAGGCCGGTTGTCGCGCTTCGGCCGGCCGTCTTCGCGGACGGCCTCGTGACGGTGACCGCGGTCCGCTCCCGAACGGACGAGCCGGGAGAACACACGATCAACGCCCACGGACCCGATCCTTCCGGTATTCCCCGGATTCTTGCGTCGGGGACGGTCGCCTTCGCCGCAGGGGAGGCGGAAGCGGACATCGCCCTGTCCTTGCCACCGGAGGTCCGCAACCGCGTCAGCCGCTTCGAGGTCGGCGGTGCCCGGTCGGCCGGGGCGGTCACGCTGGCCGATGACGGTCTCCGGCGGCGGGAAGTCGCCCTGATCTCGGGCAGCGAGGATCGGGAAGGGCTCGTCCTGCTCTCGCCCACGCACTATCTCGAGCAGGCCCTGGAGCCGACCGCCGAGCTGATCGAGGGGACGCTTACCGATGTTCTGCTCGCAAATCCTGACGTGATCGCACTTGCCGACGTCGCAACCCTCGCCGAAGGCGAAACGGAAGAGGTGCTCGAGTGGGTGCGGGAGGGTGGTCTCCTGCTGCGCTTCGCCGGTCCACGGCTGGCGGCGAGCGACGTGAGCCGCGCCCTCGAGGATCCGCTCCTGCCGGTGCGGCTGCGCGCCGGTGGCCGGAGCGTCGGAGGCGCGATGAGTTGGGGAGAGCCGAAGGCACTCCGGCCGTTTTCGGACAGTTCTCCGTTCTTCGGGCTCTCCATACCGCAGGACGTGACCGTTTCGGCTCAAGTCATGGCCCAGCCGGACCCGACCCTTTCCGAGCGGGTCATAGCATCGCTCGCGGACGGTACGCCTCTTGTGACCAGAAAGCGCGAAGGACAGGGCCAGATCGTCCTGTTTCACGTTACGGCGAATGCCGAATGGTCGACGCTCCCGCTCTCGGGACTCTTCGTGCAGATGCTCGACAGACTCGCGGTGTCGTCGCGGGCCGAGGGGCGCTCGGCCGAAGATCTGGAGGGGACGACCTGGATTCCGGACCAGATCCTCGACGCCTTCGGCCGCGTGAGCGATGCCGGCGCATTGCCGGGAGTCGCCGGCGATGTGCTGGCCGAGGCACAGCCGGGTCCGGACCTTCCCCCCGGGCTCTACGCGGGCGACGAGCGGCGGATCGCGCTCAACGTGACGGATTCCGAGACGACGCTGACGTCTGCCGCCTGGCCATCCCGGATCCCGGTCGAAGGCTTCGCGGTGGTTCAGGAGACCCTTCTGAAGGGGACACTCCTGTCGATCGCGCTGGGCTTGCTGCTGATCGACATCATCGCCTCGCTCTGGCTGTCGGGTCGTCTGACTGGGCCGCGCAGCGCGGTGAGCGCCGCTCTCGCGCTCACGCTTCTCGTTCCTCAGACGCATCCAGCCTCGGCGCAGGGTGAAGACGAGATCTTCGCGATCGAGGCGACGGCCGAGGTCGTTCTGGCTCACGTCGTCACGGGCGACACGCGTCTCGACGAGGTCGCACATGCCGGACTGCGGGGCATCTCGCAGACGCTGTTCCAGAGAACCGCCGTCGAACCTGCAGAGCCGATCGCAGTCGATCTCGAGACGGACGAAATCGCGTTCTTCCCGTTTCTCTACTGGCCAATCACGCAGGATCAGCCGATCCCCTCGGACGAGGCCTATGCCAAGCTCAACCGTTATCTGAGGACCGGCGGCATGATCCTGTTCGACACGCGCGACGCGGATGTCGCGCAGTTCGGCGGATCAAGCCCGAACGGGCGCAAGCTGCAGCAACTCGCGGCGCCTCTGGACGTTCCGCCGCTCGAACCGATCCCCCCGGACCACGTGCTCACGCGGACCTTTTATCTGATCCAGGATTTTCCCGGGCGCCACATCAGCCGCGATGTCTGGGTCGAGGCCTCGCGCCAGGATGCCGAGCGCGTCGAGGGGATGCCGTTCAGGAACCTCAACGACAATGTGACGCCCATCGTCATCGGCGGGAACGACTGGGCCTCGGCCTGGGCGATCGACGACCGCGGGAACCGCATGTTCCCCGTCGGAAGTGGCTTCGCCGGTGAGAGGCAGCGCGAGATCGCGCTGAGGTTCGGCGTCAATCTGGTGATGCATGTGCTGACCGGCAACTACAAGTCGGATCAGGTGCATGTGCCCGCTCTCCTTGATCGGCTGGGGCAATGATGAACAGCACCGTCGTCTTCGACCCGCTTCTCGCGATGCCCGTTCTCTTGGCCGCTGCAGCCCTGGCGCTGGCGTTCGTCGCCTTCGCCTTGTGGCGCGGCCTCACCGGATGGTGGCTCCGTGGCTTCGCCCTCATGGCGCTCCTCGCAGCACTGGCGAATCCCTCACTGCAGACCGAGGAGCGGGAGTCGTTGACCGATATCGTGATCGCCGTC
Organism: uncultured Rhodobacterales bacterium; assembly: GCA_964435755.1. Classification (GTDB taxonomy): domain Bacteria; phylum Pseudomonadota; class Alphaproteobacteria; order Rhodobacterales; family Rhodobacteraceae; genus DAINOF01. Next base: position 4,078 of record CAYTBD010000004.1, on the reverse strand, counting down.
GTCGACGAGAGCGCCAGTCAGGAGATCTCCGACCGCCCGGACCAGACCGCGGATGCCGTGGCGGCGATCGAGCGCGAGATCGGATCGCTGCCCAATACGGAGTTGCGCGTGGTGCGGCTGGGCGACGCGCAAGGTGACGGCGGAACGCTTTTGATGACGGCGCTTTCCGAGGCGATGGCCGAGGAACCGAAAGCGCGACTCGCGGGAGCGATCCTCGTCACCGACGGCCAGCTTCACGATGTCGACCGCGCGCCGGAGCTTCCCGCGCCGCTGCACGCGCTTCTTACCGGACGCGAGGAGGACTGGGACCGCCGGCTCATGGTCCAGAACGCTCCCGCGTTCGCGATCATCGGCGAGCCGGTGACGCTGACGCTCAGGATAGAGGACCAGGGCGCGGTGCCAAGCGACCAGTCGGGCACCGCGCCGCTGCGCATCGCGATCGACGGCGGCGAGCCGCAAGACTTCGAGGTTCCGGTGGGCGAGGATCTCGAGCTTCCCGTGACGCTCCCTCACGGCGGGATGAACGTGATCCAGTTCATCGTCCCGACAGCCGAGGGAGAGCTTACGGACCGCAACAACGCCGCCGTCGTGCAGATCAACGGCGTTCGCGACAGGCTGCGCGTTCTGCTCGTCTCGGGCGAGCCGCATGCCGGAGAGCGGACATGGCGCAACCTGCTCAAATCCGACTCCTCTGTCGATCTCGTCCACTTCACGATCCTGCGCCCCCCCGAGAAGCAGGACGGCGTACCCGTCGCGGAATTGTCCCTCATCGCATTTCCGACGCGGGAGCTGTTTCTGGAGAAGATCGACGAATTCGACCTCATCATCTTCGACCGTTACAAGCGCCGTGGTATCCTGCCGTCCATCTACCTCGACAATGTCCGGCAGTACGTCGAGGACGGAGGCGCCGTCTTGATCGCGGCTGGCCCTGATTTCGCGACGGCGGCCTCGATATGGCGCTCGCCGCTCGGCGAAATTCTTCCCGCGGCGCCCACGGGCCGCGTGCTTGAGGAGGGGTTCGCGCCCGCGATCACCGACATCGGCGAACGGCATCCGGTAACCGAAGGCCTGCGCGCGCATTCTCCGCTCTTCACCGAAGACGAGGGCGAAGCGCCGTGGGGCCGCTGGATGCGGCTGGTGGACGTGACGGCGACATCCGGCGACGTCGTCATGAACGGCGTCGACGACCGTCCGGCGCTGGTTCTCGACAGGGTCGGCGAGGGACGCGTCGCGCTCCTTGCCTCGGATCATATTTGGCTCTGGTCGAGAGGCTACGAGGGCGGAGGGCCGCAGCTCGAGCTTCTCCGCAGGCTGGCGCACTGGATGATGAAGGAACCGGAGCTCGAAGAAGAAGCGCTGACCGCGACAGCCGAAGGTCAGACGATGACGATCACCCGTCGGACGCTGTCGGACGAGGTCGGCCCCGTCGAGATCACCGGGCCTGACGGGTCGACGGTGACGCTGGAGCTGGAGGAGGCGACGCCGGGTCGCTTCACGACGGAATGGAGCGCCCCCGAGATCGGGCTCTATCGGCTCGCGCAGGGCGATCAGGACGCCGTGATCGCGCTCGGTCCCTCCGCGCCTCGGGAATTCGAGGAAACGATCGCGAGCGGCGACAAGCTCGACCCGGTGATCGACCCGACGCGCGGAGGCACGCTTCGGCTTGAGGATGGCGCGCCGGACATCCGGTCAGTGCGCGAAGGCCGCCCGGCGGCTGGACGTGGATGGATCGGCATCACGCCGCGCGAGGCCTATCTGACGTCCGGTGTCACGATCTCGCCGCTCCTGCCGCCCTGGGCCTTTCTCCTGATCGCGGCGCTTCTGGCGGTCGGCGCCTGGCTGATCGAAGGGCGGCGGAGCAGGAAGGCCGCCTGAGGCCGCCATGGCGTCCGTCCTGCGCGCTCAGTCCAGATCGAGGCTGAAGCGCGGATCGTCCCAGCCGGTGACGGTCGTTCTGGCGCGGATGAAGACCTCCGTAACCCCGTCCGGAACTGACACGCCGCCAAGGCTCCTCGTGAACGGCTGTTCGTTCACGTGTGGGTGGAGAAGCTCGCGGGTCCCGAGGACGGAGCCGTCGGCGGTTTCGACCCGCCAGCCGTCGGCGTAGTCGTCCCAGCCGGTATCGCCGTGCCGGAGCGTAACGGCGAAGCGCCACGCGCCCCCGGTCTCCGTCGCGTCGACCGCGACGATCCTGGCGGGATCGCTCGACGCAGAAGAGCCGACAAGAACCGCAAAAAGTGCTAAGGATGCGCGAAACATGCCGGACGATAGCATTGAAGGGGCGGGAGGCGCGCTCAAGATCAGGTGAAATCGCTGTCGAGGGCCAGTTTTGCTTGTCTGTTGCCGAAATTGGTTATATTTTCTTACCAATAAAGATCGAAGGAGGCCTGAAATGCAGATGCCAGCCCCGAATCCCGCGATCCTCGCGAAGAAGGCGCGGATCGTCGAGCGGCTCTTGAGCGTACTGCCGGCTGATGCGGTCATTCACGATGAGACTGAAACGCGTGCCTATGAATGCGACGCTCTCACCGCCTACAAATGCCCGCCGCTCTGCGCTGTGCTTCCGGCTTCGACAGATGACGTGTCGGCCGTGCTGAAGATCTGTCACGAGGAGGGCGTCCCGGTCGTCCCGCGCGGCGCGGGCACGTCGCTCGCTGGTGGGGCGCTTCCAACCGCGGACAGTGTGATCCTCGGCGTCGCGCGGTTGAACGAGGTTCTGGAGACGAACTACGCCGACCGGTACATCCGGGTACAGTCGGGACGGACGAACCTGTCCGTCACCGGCGCAGTGGAACACGAGGACTTCTTCTACGCGCCCGATCCGTCGTCGCAACTCGCCTGCGCGATCGCCGGCAACATCGCCATGAATTCCGGCGGGGCGCACTGCCTCAAGTACGGCGTCACCACGAACAACCTGCTCGGCGTGACGATGGTGATGATGGACGGCACCGTCGTGGAGATCGGCGGCGCGCACCTCGACGCAGGCGGTCTGGACCTCCTTGGCGTGATCTGCGGCTCCGAAGGGCAGCTTGGCGTCGTGACCGAGGCGACGCTCCGCATCCTCCGCAAGCCCGAAGGCGCCCGACCCGTCCTGATGGGGTTCGACTCGAACGAGGTCGCGGGCGCCTGCGTCAGCGACATCATCAAGGCCGGCGTCCTTCCGGTTGCGATCGAGTTCATGGACCGCCCCTGCATCGAGGCCACGGAAGCATTCGCGAAGGCGGGCTATCCGATGTGCGAGGCGCTCCTCATCGTCGAGGTCGAGGGCAGCCCCGCGGAAATCGACGAGCAACTCGGCCTCATCAAGCAGATCGCCGGAAAGCATCATCCGGTCGAATTGCGCGAAGCCAAGGACGAGGATGAGGCGAAGCGCATCTGGCTGGGCCGCAAGTCGGCCTTCGGCGCGATGGGACAGATCAACGACTACATGTGCCTCGACGGCACGATCCCGGTATCGTCGCTGCCGTTCGTGCTGCGACGGATCGGCGAGATGTCGAAAGAGTTCGGGCTCGACGTCGCGAACGTCTTTCATGCCGGCGACGGCAACATGCATCCTCTGATCCTGTTCGACGCGAACAAGTCGGGCGATCTGGAGCGCTGCGAGGCGTTCGGGGCCGAGATTCTGAAGCTGTGCGTCGAGGCGGGCGGTTGCCTCACCGGCGAGCACGGCGTCGGCATCGAGAAACGCGATCTGATGAACACGCAATTCTCTCCGGAAGACCTCGAGGCGCAGCTTCGGGTGAAGGACGTGTTCGATCCGGACTGGCTTCTGAACCCGTCGAAGGTCTTTCCGCTTTCCGCAAGCGAGGGCCGCAGAACGTCTAGGGCCGAAGCGGCGTGATGGGCGTTTGTCGCACATCCCCCCCGCTCTGCGGTCCAGCGGGCCCGTCGGCGTGCTGACTCCGAGAGACGAAGCTGACCTTGCGGAGGCGGTGTCCGGCGCAGACGGACCGTTCCGGATCTCCGGTGGCGGGACGCGGCCGATCGGCAACCCTGTCGCGGGCGCAGTCCTGTCGACGACCGGACTGCGTGGGATCGAACTCTACGACCCGGGAGCGCTGACGATCGTCGCCAAGGC
>CAYTBD010000003.1:14543-29964 GCA_964435755.1 uncultured Rhodobacterales bacterium | reverse complement strand
GCCGTCGCGCTCTATACGGCCGGAGGCGCCGCGCTTCTCGATGGCAGCCCGGCCAAGATCTCCTTCGCGCCGGTGGGCGTCATGACACCCGACATGACCATGGCATCCGGCGCCCTCTCGGGTATCGAGATCAATGGGCGTGCGGTGCGGACGGACGGCTCCTTCGCGCCGCTGGGCGGCGGCAGCCTCGCGGCGTCCTTCGACGTGCGCGACAGGATCGCGCCCCAGGCACAGTCCCGGGTCGACGCGCTCGCGCGGGAGGTCATCGCCCGGTTTCAGGATTCCGCCGTCGATCCCACGATCACACCCGGGGGCGCCGGTCTCTTCACCGACCGCGGGCTCGCCTTCGACCCGTCGGACGAAGGCGGCCTCGCGTCTCGAATCTCGATCAATCCGGCGGCTGACCCCGCCGTCGGCGGCGATCTCTGGAAGCTCCGCACCGGGCTCGGGGCCTCCACGCCGGGCCCCGTCGGCGACGCCGCGCTGCTGATGCGCATGGCCGATGCCGCAGCGGAGAGCCGGCCGCCGGCCAGCGCGCTCGTCTCCACGGCACACCTTTCGCTCTCGGGCCTCGCGGGCGAAATCCAGTCGCTCATGTCGCGAGACGGCCTCGAGGCGGAGTCAGAACTCGGCTTCGCCTCGGCACGCACCGAAAGCCTCGTCGGTCTTGAACAGCGTGGCGGCGTCGATACCGATCAGGAAATGCAGAAATTGCTTCTGATCGAGCAGACCTATGCCGCCAACGCGCGAGTCATCCAGACGATCGATACCCTTGTCGCCCGCCTTCTGGAGATCTGACCCATGTCCTTCGTTTCGATCGGCGACCTTTCGCAATCCTTGCAGCTGCGGCGCGATAACGCGCGGCTCAAGGCGGACCTCTCCCGATTGTCCAGCGAAGTGTCGAGCGGACGCATCGCCGACCTCCGCGGCGCGGAGAAAGGCGACTTGCGCCCACTTGCCGCCATCGAACGAACCGTCGCCCTTCTGGACGGCTACCGCACAGCGGTCCGCGAGGCTGCGCTGTTCGCCGAAACCGCGCAGACGACGCTGTCCACGCTCGACGCGAGCGCGGACGAACTGATCGGCAATCTCTTCCTCGCGCGGACGGCGGCCTCGCCGACGCAGATCGATGCGGTCGGCGCGGCGGCAGCCTCGGCCTTCGAAAGCGCGGTGGCGCGACTGAACGTCCAGGTGGCCGGCCGCACCGTCTTCGCCGGCATCGCCACGGACGGCCCCGCGCTGGCGCCTGCCGGGGACATTCTCGACGCGGTCGAGGTCGCGGCAGCCGGCGCAACGACGGCAGCCGACGTCGAGGTGGCGCTCGACACCTGGTTCGCCCCTGGCGGTGGGTTCGACACAACGGCCTACCTCGGATCCGATACCCTGCGACCGTTCCGGTTGTCCGACAGCGACACGGCGACGCCGAGCGTCACGGCCGACGCACCTGAACTGCGCGCAACCCTCAAAGGCATGGCGATGGCGGCGCTGCTCGACCGCGGCATCCTCGCGGCCGCTCCGGGCGAACGCAGCGCGCTCGCCGAGCGGGCCGCGGAAGCGCTGGTTCCGGCACGTGACGGTGTCATCGCCGTGCGCGCCGGCGTCGGCGCCGCGGAGGCGGTGATCGAGCGGTCCCGCGTCCGTATCGAGGTGGAAACCTCCACGGCCGAGCTCGCACGTGCCCGAATCGTCGCCGCCGATCCCTTTGTCGCCGCCACGGAGCTTCAGGCGGTCCAGGTTCAGCTCGAATCGCTTTATGCCGTCACGGCAAGGCTCTCGAGCCTGAACCTTGCCGCGTACCTCCGATGATAGTGCGCGCGCTTGCCCTGCTGGCCGTCTTCCTCTCGGGATGGCCTGCCGCCGCGCAGACGGTCCGTGTGAAGGATCTCGTCGAATTCGACGGTGTGCGGGGCAACGACCTTGTCGGCTACGGCCTTGTCGTGGGCCTGAATGGAACCGGAGATGGCCTTCGCAACGCGCCGTTCACCGAAGAGATCATGTCGAACATCCTGGAGCGGCTGGGCGTCAACGTGACCGGAGAACAGCTCCGGCCGCGGAACGTCGCCGCCGTCTTCGTGACGGCGGAGCTGCCGCCCTTCGCGCGCGCAGGTGGGCGCATCGATGCGACGATCTCGGCGATCGGCGACGCGAAGAGCCTCCTCGGCGGCACACTCGTGATGACGCCACTCAAGGCGGCGGACGGCCTGATCTACGCGGTGGCTCAGGGAACCGTCCTCGCGGGGGGCGCCAGTGCCGAAGGCGATGCCGCCAGCGTGACAGAGGGTGTGCCGACCGCGGGCGTGCTTCCCTCCGGCGCGAGGATAGAACGGGAGATCCCTTTTGAGTTCAACGATCTCCGGACCATTCGGCTGGCGCTTCGGACGCCCGATTTCACGACCGCCGAGCGGATAGAATTCGCCATAAACGCGACATACGGCCGCCGGGCGGCCCGGATGCTCGATGCCGGGACGGTTCTCCTGGACGTCCGCGCAACGGGTGAGCCGACCACCGCTCACGCGATTGGCCGGATCGAGAATATCGGAGTCGAACCAGAGGTCCGCGCCCGCGTGGTCGTCGACCAGCGGTCGGGTACGATCGTCATGGGCGAGGATGTCCGGATCTCGCGGATCGCCGTCACGCAGGGCGATCTCGTGGTTCGGGTCGAGGAGCGACCCGAGATCGTGCAGCCCAATCCGTTCGCGGCAGGAGAAACGGTCGTGGTGCCGAGGACGGTCGCGGAACTGGGCGAAGCGGACGGTGGTGGACTCGTCGAGGTATCGGGCGGAAACTCGCTTCGCGACCTCATCGACGGGCTGAACGCGCTCGGCGTCTCACCGCGCGACATGATCGACATCCTGAAGACGATCAACGCAGCCGGCGCGCTCCACGCCGAATTCATCGTGCGCTAGGTTTGCCGCGCGCCGGTGACTGTCGAGCGTGAAATCATCTCCTCGAGCCGAGTTGAGGTCAGGCGGACGACTTCCGGCAACGAAACTGGGTGATGCGGCAGCGGTCAGCTGCGGAAATCCGGCCGAAAAAGAAAGGCGCCCCTGCCTTTTCAGCAGGGGCGTGTCCCTGTCCGTAACTTGTCCCCGGTGCCGCAGGCTGGGTGGGGGCTGTTAATCCGCGACACCGGGGTAGCGTTACAATCGCTATGTTCAACAGTTGCCGGGCAAACCCGGCGGCACGGTGGAACGGGCCGCACCTTTCCGCGGTCATTTTGCGGCGGGAATCTGGCGGCGCTTGATTTCGAGGCCGGAAGATACCAGTCTCTGAGGATGAATGCGCCGACGCCGTTCCCGACGCACGCCGACCAGGTCGCCTTCGACCGGACGGAACTCAATCAGATCTTGTCGCTCTATGGGCGTATGGTCGCCGCCGGGGAATGGCGTGACTACGCGATGTCGTTTCTCAAGGATGTGGCGGTGTTCTCGGTCTTTCGACGTTCGGCCGAGCACCCGCTTTACCGGATCGAGAAGCGCCCGCGCCTCCGGAACCGGCAGGGCATGTACGCGGTCATCGGCATGGACGGACAGGTGCTGAAGCGCGGACACGACCTCAAGGCGGTTCTTCGCGTGTTGGATCGAAAGCTCATCCGCGCCGTCGACTGAGTGCGGCGCCGGCATGCGTTGCCTTGCGCATTCCCGCGTCCGCCACGATGATGCCAAGCCCGGACCGATCTCCGGTCCGTCGACCCGGGAGGATTCTCAATGGCGACCATCACGGCCCTGCCGAGGAACGAGGACGCGGTCGCCACCGTCGTGCCGATCCTCAAGCAGCGTCTGGGTGACCGGCTTCAGACCGGCGCCGCGATCCGCGAACAGCACGGCAACACGACGACTTGGATCCTGAACCAGCCGCCGGATGCCGTGGCCTTTCCCGACTCAACAGAGGAAGTGGCCGACATCGTTCGCACCTGCGCCGACCACGGCGTGCCGATCATCCCGTTCGGAACCGGCACCTCGCTCGAGGGCCATGTGAACGCGCCTGCAGGCGGGATCTCGATCGACCTCGGCCGGATGGACAATGTTCTCGCGGTCCATGCCGACGATCTCGACGTTGTCATCCAACCCGGCGTCACGCGAAGCCGGCTGAATGAGCACCTGCGTGATCAGGGTCTCTTTTTCCCGATCGATCCCGGCGCAGACGCCTCGCTCGGGGGTATGGCGGCGACGCGCGCATCGGGCACGAACGCGGTGCGTTACGGCACGATGAAGGATAACGTCCTCGCACTCGAGGTCGTCCTGCCCGACGGCCGCGTCATCCGGACCGCGCAGCGTGCGAGAAAATCCTCGGCCGGCTACGATCTCACGCGGCTGTTCGTCGGCGCCGAAGGGACGCTCGGGATCATCACCGAGCTCACGCTGCGCCTACAGGGAATTCCCGAGGCGATGTCGTCGGCCACCTGCTCGTTTCCAAGCATCGAGGCCGCGTGCACGGCCGTGATCATGACGATCCAAATGGGCGTCCCCGTCGCAAGGATCGAGCTTCTCGACCCGTTGACCGTGAAGGCGGTGAATGCCTATTCGAGGCTTTCGCTACCCGAACGGCCACTTCTTCTTCTCGAGTTCCACGGGTCGCAGTCATCGGTCGCGGAACAGGCGGAGACCTTCGGCGAGATCGCGGGCGACAACGGCGGTACGGGATTCACCTGGACAGCGTCGCCGGAGGAACGGACGAAGCTCTGGCAGGCGCGCCATGACGTCTACTGGGCGACGTGCGCGCTGCGCCCCGGCGCGAAGGCGCTCGCCACCGACGTCTGCGTCCCGATCTCCCGCCTTGCGGAATGTGTCGAGGCGGCGCGGGCGAAGGCCGCGGAACTCCGCCTCATCGCCCCCATCGTCGGCCATGTCGGCGACGGCAACTTCCACGTGGCGCCCGTCGTCGATCTCGACGATCCGGACGAATTCGCCCGTACCCAGCAATTCGTCGGATGGCTGAACGACCTTGCGATCTCGATGGAGGGCACCTGCACCGGCGAACACGGCATAGGACAGGGGAAGAAGCCTTATCTCCGGCGCGAACTGGGCGAGGCGGTCGACGTCATGGCGGCGATCAAGACCGCGATTGACCCCCAAGGCATCATGAACCCCGGAAAGATCCTCTGAGGGTCAGGCTCCGTCGGTGTGGATCGCCTTGAAGGTGATCGTGGTCAGTGTCCGCGAGATACCCGGAATGTCGAAGAGATTGTCGCTGAGATACCGTCCGATGTCCTCGTCCTTCGGAACATAGATCTTCGCGAGCAGGTCGAAGTCGCCGCTCGTTGAGTAAAGCTCCGACACGATCTCGCGGAGATAGATCTGCCGCGCGACCTCGTAAGTCTTGCCGGGCTGACAGCGGAGCTGAACGAAGACGCAATTCATGGGCAACACCTCCTGACTCACCGTTAGCACATCGTCCTGCCGCTGCCAGCGGGGAAAAAGCCATGGAACCTTCCCGCCATTTCGGTCTAGCTTCGCACCCGAGGGAGGACCGCGGGCCGAATGAGCCGCAATCAGCCAGACGCCGCGACGCAGGTGCGCGTCTCCGACGAGGTGCGGAAGACGACCTGCTACATGTGCGCCTGCCGGTGTGGCATCAACGTCCACCTGAAGGATGGCCGGGTCACCTACATCGAAGGGAACCGCGACCATCCGGTGAACAAGGGTGTGCTCTGCGCCAAGGGATCTGCGGGGATCAAACAGGTTCTCTCGCCTGCCCGCCTGCGGGCCCCGCTCCGCCGCATCGGCCCGCGCGGGTCCGGCGCGTTCGAGGAGATTTCATGGAATGAGGCGCTTCAAACCGCCGTCTCCTGGCTGAAGCCCCTGCGGGAGACTGCACCGGAAAAACTCGCCTTCTTCACCGGCCGCGACCAGAGCCAGTCTTTCACCGGCTGGTGGGCGCAGGCGTTCGGCACCCCGAACTATGCTGCCCACGGAGGCTTCTGTTCGGTCAACATGGCGGCGGCCGGCATCTACACGATCGGCGGCGCTTTCTGGGAGTTCGGCCAACCCGATTGGGAGCGGGCGGAGCTTTTCCTTCTTTTCGGCGTGGCCGAGGATCATGATTCGAATCCCATCAAGATGGGGATCGGCCGGCTGAAGGAGCGCGGCGCCCGGGTGATCGGAGTGAACCCGATCCGGACGGGATACAACGCCGTGGCCGACGACTGGTACGGGGTGACGCCGGGCACGGATGGTCTGTTGATCCTGTCGCTCGTCCACTGCCTGCTGAAGGCCGGGAAGATCGATGCCGACTATCTCGCGCGGTGGACGAATGCGCCGTGCCTTGTCGATGAGGACCCGAATTCGCCGGAATTCGGGCTTCTCCTGAAGGACGAGGCTGGCAAGCCGCTGGTCATCGACCGTGCCACCGGGAGGCCTGCGGCCTTCGACACACCCGGAGTACGGCCGAACCTGACGGAGACATGGCGCCACGCGGGGATCACTCATCGCCCCGTCTTCCAACACATGGTCGAGCGATACCTCGCAGAAGACTATGCGCCCGAGGCCGTCGCCGCGAAGATCGGCCTCTCGGCCGACCGTATTCGCGCCCTTGCCGGAGAGATCGTCCACGCGGCCTTCGAGAAATCGTTCACGGTTTCCCGCCGCTGGACCGACTTCCGCGGCGAAACCCACGACGCGATGACGGCCCGCCCCGTCGCCATCCACGCCATGCGCGGCATCTCGGCCCACTCCAACGGTTTCCAGACCTGCCGCGCGCTTCACCTTCTCCAGACGCTCATCGGTGCGGTCGACAGCCCAGGCAGCTTCCGCTTCAAACCGCCCTACCCGAAACCCGCATCCGCCCATCCCCGCCCGCACTTCCGAGCCCGCCCCGGCCAGCCGCTGGACGGCCCGCATCTCGGCTATCCGCAGGGGCCGGACGATCTCGCACTTGAGGGCGACGGCACCCCTGCGCGCATCGACAAGGCCTTCACATGGGAGAACCCGCTGTCGGCCCATGGCCTGATGCACATGGTGATCCCGAACGCTCACGCGGGTGACCCCTACAGGATCGACACGCTGTTTCTCTACATGGCGAACATGTCGTGGAACTCGTCGATGAACACCTCCGCGGTGATGGAGATGCTGACCGACACCGACGAGGCAGGCGACTACGTCATTCCCCGGATCATCTATTCGGACGCCTACGCCTCCGAGATGACCGCCTACGCCGACCTGATCCTGCCCGATACGACCTATCTGGAGCGCCACGACTGCATCAGCCTGCTCGATCGCCCGATCTCCGAGGCCGAGGCCGCCGCCGATGGCATTCGCTGGCCGGTTGTCGCCCCGGATCGCGACGTCCGGCCGTTCCAGTCGGTTCTTCTCGACCTCGGGCATCGTCTGGGCCTGCCGGGGATGACGGACGAAGACGGCTCGCCATCCTATCGCGACTACGCCGACTACATCGTGCGGCACGAGCGCAAGCCGGGGATCGGCCCGCTTGCCGGATGGCGCGGGACCGGAACGGACCATGGCCGGGGAGAGCCTAATCCGGCCCAACTCGATCGCTACCGCGAAAACGGCGGCTTCTTCACGGCTCACATCCCCGACGAGGCGCAGTTCATGAAGCCCTGGAACCGCGCGTACTGGGACTGGGCGGTCTCGATGGGCCTCGTCGAGAGCCCACAGCCCTACCTGATCGAGCTTTGGTCCGAACCGCTGCGCCGCTTCCAGAGGGCCGCCGAGGGCAAGGGTGCCCGCCAGCCGCCGGACCATCTGCGCGACCGGCTGAAGCAGACAATGGACCCTCTGCCCCTCTGGTATCCTCCGCTCACGGACGAACGGATCGACACCGGTGCCTATCCGGTCCACGCGCTCACTCAGCGCCCGATGGCGATGTACCACTCCTGGGGAAGCCAGAACGCCTGGCTCCGGCAGATCCACGGAGAGAACCCACTCTTCCTCCCGACGAATCTGTGGGATGCGCAGGGCTTCCGTGACGGTGACTGGGCGCGCGTCACCTCGCCCAGCGGAGAGATTACCGTTCCCGTCGCGCACATGGCCGCTCTCAACCCCCACACCGTGTGGACGTGGAACGCCATCGGCAAGCGCAAGGGCGCATGGGCGCTCGATCCGAAGTCGCCGGAAGCGACCAAGGGTTTTCTTCTGAACCACCTGATCACGGAGCTTCTGCCCGAGAGGGGTGACGGCCTCCGCTGGTCGAACTCCGATCCTGTCACGGGCCAGGCCGCATGGTTCGACCTGCGCGTTCGGATCGAGCGCGTCGGCGCCCCGGCCGAGGCGCTGCCTGCCTTCCCGCCCTTGAAGGACCACGCAACATGAGCCTTCGCCTTGCTCGGAATACGCAGATCTCGACTTCGCAAGACGACCCTCGCGCGCATGGTGCGCAATTCACACGGAGGAGATTCACCATCCACACGCTTTCCGCAGGCTCCGCATGACGTCTCTTCCCACTCACACCGATCGCAAGCTCGGCCTCGTGATCGACCTCGATACCTGTGTCGGCTGTCATGCCTGCGTCGTCGCCTGCAAGGGCTGGAACGATGCCTCGCAATCCTCCGGTCTGACCGATTCCGACCCTTACGGAGCGGATCCGGCGGGGGCGTTTCTCAACCGCGTCCATTCCTATGAAATCCAGCCGGATCAGGGGACTGCGCAACTCGTCCATTTTCCGAAATCCTGCCTGCATTGCGACGACGCTCCTTGCGTCACGGTATGTCCGACAGGCGCCTCCTACAAACGTCAGGAAGACGGCATCGTTCTCGTCAACGAGAGCGATTGCATCGGCTGCGGCCTCTGCGCGTGGGCCTGCCCTTATGGCGCGCGCGAGATGGACCCGACCGAACAGGTGATGAAGAAATGCACTCTGTGCGTCGACCGTATCTACAACGAGGAGCTGCCGGAAGAAGATCGTGTCCCCGCCTGCGTGCGCACCTGCCCCACGGGCGCACGGCACTTCGGAGACCTTTCCGATCCCGAAAGCGCGGTCTCGCAGCTTGTCGCCGAGCGCGGAGGGATGGAACTCATGCCCGAGCAGGGAACGAAGCCCGTGAACCGCTATCTGCCGCCGCGACCGAAGGGAGAGATCGACGTTCTCGCGCCCTTGCTCGAACCCGTCGCGGACGACCCCAAGGGTCTGCTAGGCTGGCTAGACCGCACCTTGGAGCGGCTGGGATGAGCGGCAGCGTTCCGGTGGGCACATCAGCGGGATCAAGAGGCTAGCCCTTGCATCCCGCACGCTCGATCATCCTGTTCACGACGCTCTCGGGTCTTGGTTTCGGCCTGCTGACGTTTCTCGGGCTTGGGTACCCGGACGTCACGGGAATGACGGCCTTCGTCTTCTTCGCGATCGCGTACACGCTTGCCGCCGGCGGTCTCGCGGCTTCGGCCTTCCACCTCGGGCATCCCGAACGCGCCCTGAAGGCATTTTCCCAGTGGCGGACAAGCTGGCTGTCGCGCGAGGCGTGGACGTCGGTCGCGACGCTGGTGGTCATGGCCGTCTATGGCGCCGGCCTCGTTTTCTTCGACACGCGCATCGCGGCGCTCGGCATCGTCGGTGCACTGCTTTGTCTCGCGAGCGTGGTGTCGACATCGATGATCTACGCATCGCTCAGGTCCGTCCCGCGTTGGAACGACCGGAGCACCCCGGTTCTGTTCCTGGCCTACGCACTCGCGGGCGGCGCACTGCTCTCCGGAGAGGCCACGGTCGCGATCTTCCTGCTTCTTGCGCTCGCCGCCCTGCAGGCGTGGACGTGGCGCCACGGGGACGGGCGCTTCGCACGGTCGGAAACGACGATGGAGACCGCGACGGGGCTCAACGGTGGCACGGTCCGTTCGTTCGAACCCCCACACACGGGAAAGAACTACCTTCTGACCGAGATGGTCTATGTCGTGGGCCGCAAGCATGCGCACAAGCTTCGGGCGATCGCCATCGTCCTGGTCTCGTTCCTGCCGGTGATCTTCCTTCTCCTCCCATTCTCGCATGTATTCGCGGCCCTTGCGGTGCTGTCGCATCTCGCGGGCGCCCTCGTCGCACGGTGGCTCTTTTTTGCCGAGGCCGAGCACGTCGTCGGTCTGTACTATGGCAAGCGTCAGGGAAGCTCGATATCGACCCAGACGATCCGGTGACGGGATGCCGCCGCGGCGATTTCCGCGGCGCTGCCGGCCAATGGCCAATGAACGCCTGATCCCAGGACTGTCCAGTGCGACGACGGTAGAACGTAATCCACGCGAAGATTTCCGGGATCGCCCGGGCCGTCACGCCAGTCGGCGGTATCGAGCGAGGGGTCGCCGCCTTGGGTCAGGTTTGCCCCGCCGTCCCGGTCCGCAGCGGCTCTCCCACCTGCGCTCCGGGGCGCGGGATCGATAAGGTGCGGGTGCGACAGGAGGCTGTGCAGCGCGCCGGGCCGCCCGTCACCATCTGCGGGATCCATATTGGCATCGCCGAGAAGAACGAAGGGTGCCTCGACCGGCTTTTCGGACAGCTCGCCTTCGAGATAGGCAAGCCAGAAGGCGGCCTCATCGTGGTTTCTACGGCCATTTCGATCTTCGGGCCCGTCAAAGACGGGCGGGGTCGCGTGAAAGGCCCAGAGACGGATCTCGCGCCCGTCGGGAAGGGCAAGGGCAATGTCCCAGTGACCGACGGACGAGAGCCTCTGGTCGGGAAAAGCGCCTTCTGGGGGCTCCTGACCGCCGAGCAGCGCATCCGGCAGATCGTGCCAGAGATACAAGGAGAAATCACGACTGGCGCCGTGGTCGACAGGTAACCTCGACAAAAGAGCCATCCCGCCCTGACCCGCGAACTCGCCATAGCCCTGTGCGTCGCGCGGAGTTCCCGCTCGGCCATCCCCATCCATATCGCGGCCGTTCCGGACACCGGAATTCGGCGGGAAGGCCAGGAGATACTCGTAGGCCTGCCGGGCCTCGCCGAGGGCGGTCGCGAAGGCGCGGAGCGCATGGAGATCATGATCGTAGTCGAAACCACTCAGCAGCAGAACGTCGGGAGACACCTCGACGATGACTGCCACCGCCGCAAGGACATCAGGCGCCCCGTCGAGAATGTCTCGAAGAAGCAGGCCCGGACCGTCGCGCGAAAGCTCGACATTGTAGGTCGCGATCCGGAGGGGGTCGGCCGAAGCCGCGAGCGCGGCAAACCAAAGGATCAGACCGGCTGCAGTCCGATGGCCTCTTCGTCCTGCGCGCGGCGGCGCTTGTCGGCGATCATGTTCGCGACACGGCCCATGGCGATCCCTCGCATGAACAGGGAAGTCGGAAGGAACGCCCATGCCGCCACCGTCCAGATCAGCGTATGCGGATTTTCGAGGGACACGGCGCCGAAGACCGACCCCGCCGCCTTGACCGCAGCAGGTGTCAGGAATGGCAGAAGAAAGCCTAACGCGATGTTAAAGCGGGCGTCCCGTTCAAGGCGTTCCACCACATCGCCGCCCGTCGTCGGATCGAATGTCGGAAGGTTCACCCAGACGTTGAAGCTGCCGTTTGCGAGCGGCCACTGCCGGATCCGGAGAACGATGATGAAGATCGCAAGCGTGGTCAGCGATATGAGGTACGCCATGCCGGCGGCCGTGCGCACCTGATAGATGTGCGCGCTGCTCGCCTCTTCGGGCAGCATGAGAACCACCAGCCTGACCGGGCTGTAGGGGAAGTCGATCACGCTTCCGATCAATCCGCCCACGGCCTGAAGGAACATCGTGAGCGATGTCTGGCCGTATTCGCCTCTGAGAATGATCGAGAGCAGAAGAACGGTGACGAGAAGAGAAAAGAAGCGGATGCGGTTGAACGGCGGTGCGTCACGAAACTCCACGAGACCCGGATAGGCGGACGTGTATTCGATGATCGTCAGAACCGCTCCGAATATCGCGACGAGGGCCACGATCTGTGCCGTATCGGTACTGGTGCCGGGCAGCATCAGGGAGGGGATCGAGACGAGGATCACCACCATCAAGGCCCGCAACATGGCGTATGCCAGCCGGGAAATCACTGCCCGTCGCCCTCGATCCGGTCGGACGGAACTTTTCCCGTCCTTTCATGCCTTTCGCCGCACCAACTGTGACGGCCCGCCACATTTTTGCCCACTTCTGGCCTACTTCCACCTGTCCCGGCAACTCGGGGTTAACCATCGACAGGAAGTGCGGCATTTTCATGGTCAAACTGGTGCGTCATTGCATCATTTTGACCATCTGGACTGGCCGATCCGTGAGACGGCCCGGCTACCGGAAAATGGCGGCTCACACCCAAGGACGATCCTGGGCGGATCTTGCCTCGAAGCTCTCGATCGCCCCGATCTTCTCGAATGTCAGGCCGATGTCGTCCAATCCATTGAGCAGGCAGTGCTTGCGGAACGGATCGACCTCGAACGCGAATGCGGTTCCGTCCGACGTCGTCACCGTCTGTGCTTCCAGATCGACGATCATCCGGGCGTTCTGGCCCTTCTCGGCATCCTTCATCAGGATATCGACCTGCTCCTGCGGAAGTGCGATGGGCAGAATGCCGTTCTTGAAGCAGTTGTTGAAGAAGATGTCCGCGAAGGATGGCGCGATCACGCAACGGATGCCGAAGTCGAGGAGCGCCCAGGGCGCGTGCTCCCGGCTCGACCCGCAGCCGAAGTTCTCGCCGGAGACAAGAATCTCCGCCTCCCGGTAGGCCGGCTTGTTCAGAACGAAGTCGGGAATCTCGTTCCCGTCATCGTCGTAGCGCATCTCGTCGAACAGGTTCTTGCCGAGGCCGGAGCGCTTGATCGTCTTCAGGAATTGCTTCGGAATGATCATGTCGGTGTCGACATTGATGAGCGGCAACGGTGCCGCAATCCCGGTGATCTTCGTGAACCTGTCCATTCGAAGCGGCCTTCATGTTTTCGGAACACCGCCTGATTATTCCCTTTGCGGGCGGGTTTCCAGTAGCTGCGGACTAGCGTCGACGGCTGAGTTGACGGACCGCGCCCAGACCACCAAGCGCGCCGAGAAGAAGCCAGACACCGGCCGGCAGCGGGATGACTGGCGGCGGCGGTGAACTCGGCGGTTTCGTTGGAGGCAGGGGAGGTCGACGGACTGTCGGAACGCCCCGAACGTTGAACACGGCATTCAGGTAGGTCGAATTATCCCGGTCCTCGACGGTCCAGAATTCCCGGCCGCTGTCGAAGCCAAAGAGGCTGAAGCTGTATATCTTGCCATTGTGGGTGAAGCTGTCGGACAAGGCGTCGTTCTTCAGAAGCTGGACCCGGTCCGCGCAACCGTTCACGTTCAGCGATCCGCCGAACCCGCTCTTGCGCGAGTAGTTCGGCCGGATGCCGTTCGCGCGACCGTTCGCGCAGGGATCGGCAAGGTTGGGAGTCTCCCAGAGCGAAAAGTTGTAGGACGTGTTGAACGTCCTGACCATGCCGTCGAACGACGCCTTGAACTTGAGATTGAGCCGGGCGACCCGCACATGCTCGCCCTGATAGATGACGCGGTTCATATGGGTGAAGACGCCGACGTCGAACTTCTTGTTGACGTCGAAGCTCTTGCCGAGGTTCACCGCATCGAAGGCGAAGCCGCTTCGGCCATTATACCCCGGGAAGGATTCTCCCCATCTGATCTCGTCGCTGCCCGAGCCGGAAATCCGCGGCGAGCCGACCTTCGAAACAATGTCCCAGGAACCGACCACGGACTGGACCTTGACCTCGGACGCCTGCGCAGCCGAACCGGCCAAGGCCAGTGCGACGACGTAAAAGAATTTCCTCAACACCCCGATGCCCCTTTTCGAACCCGCCAAGCCCGCCTCTTCCGGGCTCTGGAACCAATTACGACCGCCGGACTGCCAAAACACGGAGACCGACCACCGCCAGACGGTCGCATTGCGGTCTACGGAGTGTTTCCGGCTCGTCGCCCGCGGGTCCGTAGCTTCCGGGCCCGCATCGAGAAACAGTCTACGGCGGATGCTTCAATTGGCGTGATCTCGCCGCAATCTGACCACAATCTTGCCCATTTCTGGCGCCCGCACCTAGCTCGAAAATCAACGGCGATCAAGGAAAATGTGGGGCCTGTCTAGGCGGCAAAGCACACGATGGGCGATCTTCGCGGCAAATCCGCGGAGCGGTAGCGCGAAGGTGATCGCTGGCTTCCGGCCGGTCAGAACGTGTTGCGGACGTCCGTGAGCCGGCCGGTCACGGCTGCCGCCGCCGCCATCGCGGGGCTCATCAGGTGCGTCCGTCCTCCCCGGCCCTGCCGCCCTTCGAAGTTCCGGTTCGAGGTCGCGGCGCAACGCTCTCCGGGCGATAGTTGGTCGGGGTTCATCGCGAGGCACATCGAACAGCCGGCAAGACGCCATTCGAAACCGGCCGCCTTGAAGATGTCGGCCAGACCCTCCTCCTCGGCCTGCGCGCGGACAAGGCCCGACCCGGGGACGACCATGGCACGAAGCCCCTCCTTGATCTTCTTGCCTTTGAGGATCTCCGCAGCCGCACGGAGATCCTCGATCCGGCCATTCGTGCAGGAGCCGATGAAGACCGTGTCGATCTCGATCTCCCCGAGCGGCATACCCGGCTTGAGACCCATGTATTCGAGCGCCCGACGCGCCGCCTCGACCTTGCCGCCCTTGAAGTCTTCCGGGGCCGGAACGACGCCGGTGATCGGAAGGACGTCCTCGGGAGACGTCCCCCATGTCACGACAGGTGCGATGTCCTCGCCGCGGATCGTCACGATCTTGTCCCAGTGCGCGTCCGGATCGGAGGCGAGCGTCCTCCACCATGACATCGCCGCGTCCCATTGCGCACCCTTCGGGGCATGGGGGCGTCCCTTGATGTAGTCGAAGGTCTTCTCGTCCGGGGCGATGAGACCGGCGCGCGCGCCGCCTTCGATGGCCATGTTGCAGACCGTCATCCTGCCTTCCATCGAGAGAGAGCGGATCGCCTCGCCGCAGTACTCGATCACGTAGCCGGTGCCGCCAGCGGTTCCTGTGTGCCCGATGACCGAAAGCGTGATGTCCTTCGCCGTCACGCAGGGGCCGAGCTGTCCCGTGATCTCGACCTTCATGTTCTTCGATTTCTTCTGGATCAGTGTCTGGGTCGCGAGCACGTGCTCGACCTCGGACGTTCCGATCCCGTGGGCCAACGCGCCGAACGCGCCATGTGTCGCCGTGTGGCTGTCGCCGCAGACGATGGTCATGCCGGGCAGCGTCCAGCCGTTCTCGGGTCCGATGATGTGGACGATCCCCTGACGGATATCGTTGACCGGGTAATAGTGAACTCCGAAGTCCCGCGCGTTCTTGTCGAGCGCATCGACCTGAATGCGGCTCTCCTCGTTCTCGATCCCCTTCTGCCGATCGAGAGTGGTCGGGACGTTGTGATCGGGTACCGCGATCGTCTTCTCAGGCGCGCGAACGGTACGCCCCGTCATCCGAAGCCCCTCGAACGCCTGCGGCGACGTCACCTCGTGGACGAGATGGCGGTCGATGTAGAGAAGGCTGGTTCCGTCGTCGTCCTC
>CAYTBD010000003.1:0-14533 GCA_964435755.1 uncultured Rhodobacterales bacterium | reverse complement strand
AGAGCGTCTTGCCGGTCATGGAGGCTTCCCCCGATGGTCTGTCGAAAAGGATTGTTTCAGGCTCGGGCGCCCGTCATGGACCGGCTTTGGCCGTCATCCGCGCTCCGTAGAAGCGCCACGGCAGCCGTGCACGATCATCCATGTCGAAAACCGGTTTCATACGGGCGAGATACTCCCGCGATCCGATTTCATCAAGAGGTCGTCAAGGCCCCGATCCGGATGCAGCACTCTCGGGCGCCGCGCCATCACGGCAGCCGGCTTCGATCTCACCGGCCTCGCGGGGCATTGCACGCTACGTCAGCGTCGTCACGCGGGACGGCAAGAAATACCAGAGCCGTCTGCCATGTCGCCGGTTTCGGAGACAGCCCCGTGGACTGACGCCTGCGATTCTGGATCAGCGATCCAGGATGCCTTCGCATGAAACGGCCTGGCGACCCTGTTCCCGCGGAGAGAGGTCCGCATGCTCGATCAGCCGGTTTCCGCCAGCATCGAGGAGGGATCGAAGGCAACGGATTGATGTTTGACTGGCGATGCAGGACCGACATGTTAAGAAAGGCGCTCTTGGAAAGAGAGGGGGCAGGCTCTTGCGCATGCATCGCGTCCTCGCGTGGCTGTTGGCGGGCATGATTCTCGCCGCCCCGGCCGCGGCGCTGGACAGCTTTTCCTTCGACGCACCCGGTGCGCCCGAGGACCTGCAGGAGAGCTTGCGGGCGTCGTCACTCCTCGTGTCGCTTACCGATGATGGCGTTACCGACCCGCAGGAGCTGCTCGCGGCCGCGCGGGCGGAGTACAGCCGGCTTCTCGGCGCGCTCTACAACGCCGGACATTACGGTGCAGTGATCAGCGTGGAGGTCGACGGGCGGGAAGCCGCCAACATACCGCCCCTCGCACGACCCGCGTCGATCGGCCGGATCACCGTGCGGGTCGAGCCCGGGCCGAACTACACGTTCTCACGCGCCACGGCCGAGCCACTCGCTCCGGGAACCGAGCTTCCTCCCGGATACGCCGTTGGCGAGCCCGCACGCACCGCTGCCATACGGCGCGCTGCGGATGCCGCGGTCACCGGCTGGCGCGCCATCGGCTATGCGAAGGCGCGGGTGTCGGAGCAGGACATCGTCGCGAATCATGCGGCGGACACAGTCGCGTCGGACCTCACCCTCGCGACCGGTCAGCGGCTGCGCTTCGGGGAGATCATCGTGCGCGGCGAAGCGCGGATGAGCGCCGAGCGGATCCGCGAGATCTCGGGGCTCGAGCGTACCTCCGAAGTCTTCGATCCCGCCGAACTGCAACGGGCAGCCGGACGGTTGCAGAGAAGCGGCGTCTTCCGGTCGGTCTCCATCACCGAGGCTGAAGAAGCGAACCCCGACGGAACGCTCGACATAACGATTCAGGTGGCCGAACAACAACTCAGGCGCTATGGCGTCGGCCTCGAGTTCTCGACGACCGACGGGCCGTCGGCAGGCGCCTACTGGCTCCATCGCAACCTGCTGGGCGGAGGCGAGCGGCTTCGGATCGAGGGCGAGTGGTCGTCGATCGACGACAGCACCGGTGGAATGGACTATTCGCTGGGGGCAAGGCTGACGCGGGCGGCAACCCGCGGCCCGGATACCGATCTCTATGTCTTCGCGAATGTGGAGCAATTGAACGAGCCGGACTTCACCTCCGAGGCAGTCGAAGCCGCGATCGGCTACACGCGGATCGCCACCGATCGGCTCAGCGTCGCCGCAGGGATCGGCGGGCGTTTCTCGTCGATACGGCAGAACGGGAGCACGCGGGAGTTCCGGTTTCTCACGCTGCCTCTCGAAGCCACCTACGACGGTCGCGACGATAGTCTCGATCCGCAGGATGGCTTCTACGCGGATGCCGAACTCACCCCGTTCCTCGGCGTCGACGGATCCGCCGACGGTGCCCGGTTCTTGGGTGACGGAAGGGCGTATCTCACTTTCGGCGAGGCGCGTCCGGTGACGCTCGCCGCGCGCGTCCAGCTCGCGTCCATCATCGGAGCTCAGATCAACGGCGTGCCGAACGACTGGCGGTTCTATTCCGGCGGTGGAGGCAGTGTGAGAGGACAGGATTATCAGTCTCTGGGCGTCAACATCGCGCGTGGGCCGCAGACGGTGCGGAGCGGCGGGCGCAGCTTTCTCGGCGTCTCGGGAGAGGCTCGGGTGGGCGTGACCGACACGATCGGTGTCGTCGCGTTCGCGGATTGGGGCTATGTCGGTCTCGACTCCGTTCCCGGCACGAGCGGCGACAGCCACGCAGGAGCCGGGCTCGGGGTGCGCTACGGCACCGGCATCGGCCCGATCCGGCTGGACGTCGCGGTGCCCGTTTCAGGCGATACCGACGGCTCGGACTATCACATCTACATCGGGATCGGTCAGGCTTTTTGAAACGCTTTCTTCCTTTCATCATCGCGATGCTTCTGCCGGGAGCGGCCTTCGCTCAGGACGACGACGGTGGCGGTTTTCTCGAGCGACTGCTCGAGGACAACCTGTCGGGGGCCGGACGGGATGTTCAGATCGTCGGATTCGCCGGTGCGCTGAGTTCCGAGGCCACGATACAGCGGCTGACAATCGCGGATGACGAGGGGGTCTGGCTCACGCTCGAGGACGTGGTTCTCGACTGGAGGCGCGCGGCACTGCTGCGTGGAAGGCTGGTCGTCAATCGCCTCGCCGCCGGGTCGATCTCACTTCCGCGTCTGCCGCAGGCGCAGGAGGATGAGGGCATCGATCTGCCCCAGCCCGAGGCGCCCGGATTCAGTCTCCCGGAGCTTCCGGTGTCGGTGAACATCGGTGAGATCTCGGCACCATCGGTTTCCATCGGCGAGCCGGTCTTCGGCATCGCGAGCGAATTCTCCCTCGACGGATCGTTGAGGCTCGAAGGCGGCGAAGGAGCGGCCGACTTCGAGATCGTGCGCACGGACGGTCCGGAGGGGATCTTCGACATCGGGGCGAGCTATTCGAACGAGACGCGGGTGCTCGACCTTTCGCTGGACTTCTCCGAACAGCCTGGGGGCGTTCTGGCGACACTCGCGGGCATACCCGGCGAGCCGTCCGTGGATTTCGACGTCCAGGGGGAGGGCCCCCTCGACGACTTCGAGGCGACGCTTTCGCTTTCGACAGATGACATCGAGCGTCTCGTCGGAACCCTGAACATCGGAGGCGCCGGCACGACGGAAGACGGTCCCGTTCCGTTCCGGGCCGAGGTCGCCGGCAACGTCGCGCCTCTCCTCGCCCCGGAGTACGCCGAGTTCTTCGGAGAGAACGTCGCCCTCGTGCTTGGCGGCGTCCGGGCGGCCGACGGTGCGCTGGATTTCCGCACTTTCACACTCGACGCCAGGCAGATCAATCTCGACGGGCAGCTAAGTCTTGCGCCCGGCGGTCTGCCGAGGAGCTTCGATCTCGCCGGGACGATCGCGTCTGGTACCGGCGAGCCTGTGCTTCTTCCGATCCCGGGCGAACCGACGGAGGTCCGGTCCGTCACTCTCAACGCGATATTCGACGCGTCTTCCGGAGACGCCTGGCAAGGAGAGTTCCGCATTCTGGGACTGGATCGGCCAGGGTTCTCGACCGAAGCGCTCGACCTCGATGGCGACGGCACCATCAGCCGAAGCGGCGCCTTCACCGCGGATCTGGATTTCGCTGCCGAACAACTGGATCTGGGCGATCCGGCTGCTGAGGCGGCGCTGGGCGAACGGGTGACAGGGCGGGTGGAGCTTTCAGGCGCGCCCGATGCCCCGCTCGACATCTCGCGCTTCGACATCACCGGCGAAAGCTATGCGCTCGAGGCCGCCGCCGTCCTCGACATCAGCGATCGTGACCTCGCCATCGACGGCCGCGCCCAGCTTTCGGCTCAGGATCTCTCGGTCTTCTCAGGCATCGCCGGGCGCCCGCTTGCCGGTGCGGCGGAGCTTTCAGTGGTCGGGTCCGGGCAGATCCTCGGCGGCGCGTTCGACGCGACCGTCCAGGGGCAGACGACCGGTCTTTCGGTCGGAATCCCAGAACTCGACAACCTTGTGGAAGGCACGACACGGCTCACGGTCACGGCACGGCGGAGCGCCGATGGGCTGACGCTCGAGACCTTCCGGCTCGGCTCGCCGGTCGCGCAGATCACGGCGGAAGGTGCCATTCGGAGCGTCGGCACCCGCCTCAACCTCTCCGCATCGCTTGACGATGGCGCGCTGGTGCTGCCGGGGCTCGACGGCCGACACACGCTCGCACTCATCGCGGAAGGCGACGGCGAAGTCTGGCAGATCCGCAGTTCCTTGCGGGGAGCGACCCTTTCGGCCGCCGTGGAAGGCGAACTCGACGATTCCGCTCCGCTCCCGGCCTTTGACGGTCTGGTGACTGTCGACGCCCGGTCGTTGGCGCCGCTCGCGACGCTGCTCGAGTTGCCGGGGCTCTCCGGCGCTGCGTCCCTCGAACTCGACGGTCAGATCCAGGGTGATCTTTCAACCTTCGACGTCGAGATCACGGCGGATGGCACCGGCCTGACGACTGGTATGTCCGATCTGGATCCTCTTCTCGATGGTCGGGTTTCGCTGTCGCTCGACGCGGCCCGAACGGCAGGCCCGATCGAGATCCGGGAACTGGCCGCATCGACGGCGACGATCTCGGTCGATGGCGAGGGTACACTTTCGGGCTTGCCGGAGGCTCTCGTTCCGTTCGATGCCGCCGCGCTGCTGGCTGCTCCGGCGGCGTTCGACGGGCGTATCGGGATCTCGGCGACCGATCTCGCGCCCGCCGCCGCGATTTCGGATCTGCCGGGTCTCGGCGGGGATCTCGTCACGACAGTCTCTGGACAAGCGGGTTTCGATCTGTCGTCTTTCGACCTCACCCTTTCGCTTCAGGCCGAGGATCTTTCGACCGGCCTGCCGGACATCGACTCGCTGCTTCGCGGCGGCGTGTCCGCCACGTTCGATGCCATGCGGGAGACCGGTCCCGTCGCGCTCGATCGCCTTCAAGTCTCCGCCGAATGGATCGATGTCGATCTGCGGGGTGTGATAAGGGGGCTGCCGTCCGCTCTCGTACCGCTCGACTATGAGGCCATCCTGCAGACAGCAAGCTTCGACGGGTCTGCGGAAATCTCTTCGGAAGACCTCTCCCCGCTGGGCCCGATCGCTGGCCTCCCGGGTCTTTCGGGGGCCGTGGAGGTCGACATGGACGGCACCATCGCCGCCGACCTCGAGACGCTGGACGTCCAGATTTCCGCGAACGGCGCGAACCTGCGAACGGGCATCGCAGCGGTTGATGAATACATCGGTGGCGGCACCGTTCTCTCCATCGACGCGAGCCGCTCGGACGGCAGCTTCGAAATCCGGCGCGGCCGCTTCGCATCGCCCGGCCTGAGCGCGCAGGTAGAAGGGGCGATCGGCCCTCGAAGCGGCGATCTCGACGCGTCCGTCCGGCTCGAGGATCTGGGCCGGATTGTCGAGGGCTTCTCGGGCAGCGCCACCGCTGAGTTGAACGCGTCACGGACCGCGGGGGCGCCCTGGCAGATCACGTCCAATGTCAACGGGCCCGGCGGAATGCGCGCCCTGGCGGACGGAACCGTCAGTACCGGGTTCGAGCGCGTGGATCTGGACATCACCGGCCGCGCCCCGCTCGGGCTCGCGAACACGTTCATCGCGCCGCAATCTCTCGGCGGTCAGGCGTCGTTCGATCTGACCGTATCGGGCCCGCCGGCGCTGTCCTCGGTATCGGGGACGATCACGACGTCCGATGCTCGCCTCGTCGCGCCGACACTCGGTTTCGTCGTGGAACGGATGGACGGGACCGTGAGGCTTTCCGGAGAACGTGCGCAGGTCGACATCCTCGCGAGCACGGAGGGCGGCGGCCGGGTCACCGTGTCCGGTCCGATCGAGCTCGCTCCGCCTCTCAACGCCGATCTGTCCGTCGCCCTCTCGAACGTCAACGTCACCGATCCCGAGCTTTACGACACGACCCTCAGCGGTGACATCTCGATCGACGGGCCACTCGCGGGCGGGGCGACAATCGCGGGACGGGTCCGCGTGGGTCGGACCGAAATCCGGATTCCCGCGGGCGTCTCCGGCGGGGTTGTGCCGATCCCCGATATTGTCCACGTCGCCGAATCTGCGGCGGTTCGACAGACGCTCGTCCGTGCCGGTCTTCTGGGCGCGGACGGGAACGGAGGCGAGACCGGTCCGGGCGGACCAGCCTATCCGCTCGACATCCGTATTCTCGCTCCGAACCAGATCTTCATCCGTGGTCGCGGCCTAGACGCAGAGCTTGGCGGATCGTTCGGGATCGGTGGCACCACCGACGACGTCATACCCGCCGGCCAGCTTGAGCTGATCCGCGGACGGCTCGATATACTCGGGAAGCGATTGGTGCTCGACGAGGGCTCGATCACCGTACAGGGCGACTTCAACGCGTTTGTTCGGCTGGTGGCGGTGTCGCAGGCCGAGGACGTGACCGTGCGTATCGTGGTGGAGGGGCCGATCTCGGAACCCGAGATCAGCTTTCTTTCCGAGCCAGAGTTGCCGGAGGACGAGGTCGTCGCACGGCTTCTCTTCGGCCGCGGGATAGAGACGCTTTCGCCGCTGCAGGCGGCCCAGCTCGCGGCCGCCGTAGCGACTCTCACGGGTGGCGGAAACGGAGTCCTCGGGAACATCCGCGCGAACTTCGGTCTCGACGATCTCAATGTCACGACGGACGAGAACGGAGGCTTGGCTGTGACGGCGGGCAAGTACATCTCGGACAACGTCTACACGGACGTGACGGTCGACTCGGAAGGCGAGACGGAGCTCAGGTTGAACCTTGACCTGACGCCTTCGGTGACGGTCACGGGCCGGACCGGCACGGACGGAGAAAGCGGAATCGGCGTCTATTACGAGCGCGACTACTGATGCGGCGGGTCGATCCATTGGATTCGGACCCTTCCGGTGTTACATTCACCCCAAGCCCTGCGTCGGGGCTGATCGGCGCGCAACGAAGGAGGACGATGTCCTGTCTCAACTTCACGATGCGGTCCGTGATCAGACCGCGGCGGACTCGGCGATGACCGCAGTCCCCACCGCGCCGGGTGGAAAGGCGCTTCTCGACGCAATCCTCGCATCACTGGAAGACGACAAGGCCGAAGAGATCGTGACGATCGATCTCAAGGGCAAGTCCGAAATGGCCGACTACATGGTCATCTGTTCAGGACGATCGAGCCGACAGGTTTCGGCGATGGCCGAAAAACTCGTCGACCGTCTCAAGCGAAATTTCGGCCTGGTGTCCAAGGTCGAGGGCAAGGATGCGGGTGACTGGGTGCTGATCGACGCGGGCGACGTGATCGTCCACGTGTTCCGCCCCGAGGTGCGCGATTTCTATCAGCTGGAAAAGATGTGGCTCCCCGCAGGAGCACAGACGGAGCGCACCGCCAGGGCATGATGCGGCTACACGTGGCTGCCGTGGGCCGCATTCGGGCGGATGCGCCCGAGCGCGCCCTCATCCGTGATTATCAGACCCGCTTCGACCGGACGGCGCGCGCCTTGAACATGGGTCCGCTCGCCGAACACGAGGTGGAACCCAAACGCGGCGCGGGTCCGGCGGCCGAGGCCGACGCGCTGAGAAAGGCGATCCCGGCCGGCGCTGTCGTCGTTGCGTTGGACGAGAGGGGACGGACGCTTTCCTCGCCCACTCTCGCCGACCGGCTCGAGGCATTCCGCGACAACGGCAGGTCTGATGTCGTATTCCTGATCGGTGGAGCAGACGGTCTGTTGCGCGAAGTCCGCGAGGATGCGGAGCTCGCCCTGTCCTTCGGACCGATGGTCTGGCCCCACATGCTCGCGCGGGTGATGCTGTTCGAGCAGTTGTACCGTGCCGCGACAATTCTCTCGGGCGGCCCATATCACCGGTCCTGACATTGACGTCCCTGCGCAGAGCGCGGTTTCGTCCGGGCGCGGATCGGAGTAGAACGATCTCAATAAGGGAAAGAGCAGCCTGATGACCGCACCGAAGCCCGTCGTCCTCTGCATCCTCGATGGCTGGGGGATCAATCCGGATACCTCCGCCAATGCTCCGGCGCTGGCCGCTACTCCGAACTTCGACCGGATCATGGCGACGTGCCCGCACGCGCGGCTGATCACTCACGGAAACGACGTCGGGCTGCCCAAGGGGCAGATGGGCAACTCCGAGGTCGGCCATACCAATATCGGCGCCGGCCGCATCGTCGCGATGGACCTTGGCATGATCGACCTCGCGATCGAGGACGGGAGCTTCTTCGAAAGACCCGCGCTCGTCGATTTCATTGCGAAGGTCCGGAATAGAGGCGGCACAGCGCATCTTCTGGGGATCATTTCCGACGGCGGTGTTCACGGCCACACGCGCCATGCAATAGCGGCGGCGAAGGCGGTGGCGTCGGCAGGCATTCCTGTCGTCGTCCACGCGATAACCGACGGGCGCGACGTTCCGCCGAAGTCGGCGAAAGCCTATCTCGAGGAGCTCGAGAACGGCCTGCCCGCGAGCGCCCGCATCGTGACCGTCAGTGGCCGTTATTACGCCATGGACCGCGACGACCGCTGGGACAGGGTCGAAAAGGCGTATGACTGCATTGTAAAGGGCGAAGGCCGCGCAGCCGCGACCCCGGGAGAGGTGGTCGAGGCATCCTACGCGGATGGAACGACCGACGAGTTCATCTTGCCGTCGGTCGTGGGCGACTACGGCGGCGTCCGGGATGGCGACGGAATCTTCTGTCTCAACTTCCGGGCCGACCGCGCCCGCGAAATCCTCAAGGCGATCGGACAGCCGGGATTCGACGCATTCGAGACGAACGAGCGACCGGCGCTGTCGGCGCTGCTTGGGATGGTTGACTACTCGACCGAGCACAACGCATTCATGACGACGGTATTTCCGAAACAGAAGATCGAGAACACGCTCGGCGCCTGGGTTGCCCGGAACGGCCTCAGACAGTTCCGACTGGCGGAGACCGAGAAGTACCCGCACGTCACCTTTTTCCTCAATGGGGGGAAGGAACCGCCGGAGGAGGGTGAGGACCGGTTCATGCCGCCCTCCCCGAAGGTCGCCACCTATGATCTTCAGCCCGAGATGAGCGCGCCGGACGTGACGGAGAAGTTCGTCGAAGCGATCGAGACGGGATACGACCTGATCGTCACCAATTACGCGAACCCCGACATGGTCGGCCATACTGGCGATCTTCAGGCGGCCATGAAGGCGTGTGAAGCGGTTGATCAAGGCTTGGGCAGGGTTCTTGCCGCGCTCGAAAAAGCCGGCGGCGCGATGATCGTGACCGCCGATCACGGAAACTGCGAGACGATGATCGACCCCGAGACCGGCGCTCCGCACACCTCGCACACCACCAACCCGGTTCCGGTCGCAATGGTCGGTGGCCCGGAGGGCACGTCATTGAGGAATGGACGGCTTGCCGATCTCGCGCCGACGCTTCTCGACCTGATGCAGATCGGCAAACCGCCCGAGATGACGGGCGAGAGTCTCATCGTTCGATGATTCGCGCGTTTCTCCTCACCCTGTCGCTTGCGATGCCGGCCGCGGCCGATCCGGCCGTCGATGCAGAAGCCGCCGCAGAGAGCCTGCGCGATGCCGGATTGGCGCTATCCGCGGCAAAGGGGTCCCGCAACCGCATCCGTGCTCTCACTGAGACCATCCGGGCCTACGAGGACGGGCTTTCCATCCTGCGGGATGCGCTTCGCGACGTGGCGCTTCGCGAACGCGTCATTCGCGAGCGCTTCGAGGGCGAGGCGGAGCACCTTTCCGGACTGATTTCGGCCCTTCAGATGATGGAGCGGTCGCCCGAGACAACCTTGCTTCTGCACCCCTCCGGCGCCACCGGCACGGCCCGCGCCTCTATCCTGATGGCCGAAGCCATGCCAGTGCTGACTGCAGAAGCCACGAGACTCCGGGCGGAGCTGGAAGAGCTGAAGGTACTGGGGCTGCTCCGCGGCGACGCGCTGCAGACGCTGGAAGAGGGACTTGCGGGTGTTCAGGCCGCGCGGACCGACCTTGCGGCGGCTATGGCTGAACGGCGGACGCCGCCCGCCGCCACCGATCTCGCGGCGATGGAGGCACTTCTGACGAGCGCGGACACACTGGACGCCTTCGCGTCGACCATCTCGCCGGGTGAGGTCATCCCCGAGGGCGAATTCGGAACCGCGAAAGGAAATCTGCCGCTTCCGGTTCAGGGCGTGCTGCTCTCCGGCTTCGGTCAGCCTGATGCGTCGGGCCTTGCGCGACCCGGGCTGCTTCTCGCGACCGCGCCACAGGCTCTCGTCACGGCCCCGTGGCCCGCCACCGTTCGCTACGCGGGACCGCTTCTCGACTACGGAAACGTGATCATCCTCGAGCCGGAATCCGGCTATCTTCTGGTTTTGGCTGGGCTGGGAGACGTGTATCCCTCGCTGGGTGCGGTGGTCGGGCAAGGCGATCCTGTCGGCCTGATGGCTGGACAAGCGGAGCCGGCACAAGGCAATTTGATCGAAAATCCGGATGCTGGTGATCGTGCCCGCACGGAAACGCTATATATGGAACTGAGAGCGGATGATGGTCCGGTGGACCCAGCCGATTGGTTCTCCTTGGGCAAGGGATAGGACGAAATGAAGAAGTTTGTGATGGCCACGGCAGTCGGGACCCTCGCCGGGGCGCTGCTGACGACACAGGTCGCGGGCCCCCTTCTGGCGCAGGAAGCCGACAGGCAGGCTTCGGTCTACGAGCAACTCGACCTGTTCGGAGACATTTTCGAGCGCATCAGGTCCCAGTATGTCGAGGAAGTGAATTCGAAAGAGCTCGTGGAAGCCGCCATCGACGGCATGCTGACGTCGCTCGACCCGCATTCGAGCTATCTCTCCGCCGAAGACGCCGCAAACATGCGCGTACAGACGCGTGGCGAATTCGGCGGCCTCGGTATCGAGGTCACCCAGGAAGAGGGTTTCGTGAAGGTGGTGTCGCCGATGGACGATACGCCCGCGGATGCCGCCGGGATCGAGGCCGGCGACTTCATCACCCACGTCGATGGGGAAAGCGTTCTGGGCCTGACGCTCGATGAAGCTGTCGAGATGATGCGTGGACCGGTCGGCTCCGAGATCATCGTGACTGTCGTTCGCGAGGGTGAAACCGAACCCTTCGACGTGTCCATCATCCGCGACACGATCAAGCTGACGGCGGTTCGCACGCGGAGCGTCGGCGATACGGTGATCCTGCGCGTGACCACGTTCAACGACCAGACCTATCCGAACCTCGAGGAAGGCATCAAGGAGGAGATCGAGACGCTGGGCGGCATGGAGAACGTCAACGGGATCGTCGTCGATTTGCGGAACAATCCCGGCGGACTTCTGAGCCAGGCGATCCGCGTGTCAGACGCTTTCCTCGATACGGGCGAGATCGTCTCGACCCGCGGCCGCGACCCACAGGATGGCGACCGCTTCAACGCGACGCCGGGCGATCTTGCCGAGGGCAAGCCCATCGTCGTGCTGATCAACGGAGGCTCGGCCTCGGCGTCGGAAATCGTCGCGGGTGCGCTTCAGGATCATCGGCGGGCGGTCGTGATCGGCACCAAGAGTTTCGGCAAAGGGTCGGTTCAGACGGTGATGCCACTGAAGGGAGACGGAGCGATGCGGCTCACGACCGCGCGCTATTACACGCCTTCCGGCCGATCGATCCAGGCGCTCGGCGTGTCGCCCGACATCGTTGTTCAGCAACCACCGCGCCGCGAACAGGCGGAAGATGACGAAGAGGCGCGGCCCGGCCGGACAGAGGCCGAATTGCGAGGCCGGCTCGATAACGACTCGCTTTCGGACGACGAGCGACTTCAGATCGAGGCGGATCAAGAAAAGGCGGAGGAAGCTGCGCGGCTCCGCAAGGAGGATTACCAGCTCGCCTACGCGATCGACATCCTGAAGGGCCTTACCACCCTGAGACCGGGTCAGGACTGACATCGCAACGGACCCGTGACGACACGGCCCGGAGGATCAGGGCCGTGTCGTCACGTTCGGGACGCCTCAAGCGCGACAAGATCAGCCACGGTATCGATGTCGGTTAGAAGCCCCGACGCGTCCACGAGCGCGGCTGGCGGGAGATCCCGGAGCAGTGTGACCGCCCCTCTGTCTCCTGTTGTGTTCAGCAACGCCTCGAAGTGCCGACGCGAGAAGCCGGCGGGCGGGCTCCTGCGGTCTCCGTCGACCGACGCCGAGGCTCCGTGGATCGCGGACCTCCGGTCGATCTCTGTGAGAAGGTCTGAGGTGACGAGTGGCATGTCGGCGAGCGCCACGACGACGCGCTCCGCCCCCCGCGCCATCGCCTTCCGGAGTCCAAGTCGAAGGCTTTCCGATTGCGGCAGTCCCGGGGGCGCCTCGACGATCTCGAAACCTTCGAATAGATCGGCGACCGCAGGATCAGACACCACGGCGAGCCGTCGCGCGAACGGAGCGGCCCGCATCGCCCCGGCAGCATATGAGGCGATCGGGGCGCCGTGGAAGCGCGCGAGAAGCTTGTTTTTCGCGCCGAACCTTTTGGACCGTCCGGCAGCGAGGACGATGCCCATGGTCGCCGTGCCGTCGTACGGTACGCTTTCATGTACAGTGATTTCTTTGTGCATGGCTGAAACGGATCCCCGACGGACGGTTCGAAAGTCTCCGCGACGCCGCGAGAGGTCAAGCCGGGTGCCGATAGGGTCTACGGTTTCAGGAACTTCGCGGATTGTCCCGCAGAGCCGGTGCGCCTGACGAGAGGCGCGGAGGGGGTTGCCTGGATCTCGGGCCGTCGCGCGATCTCGAGGAGGCGCGCAAGCGGGCCTTCGAGATCGGTTCCAAGAGAAACCGGTCGTCCCATGGCCTCGGCCTTGGCCGAAACGACGGATACCAGTCGTGGCTCGTCCGCTTCGAAGCTCAGAATCGGGGCGCCGGACGCTCCGAAATCGACCGAGCAGGAGATGACGATCATGTTCGCCGGGCGGGCAAGCACATCGCAGAGACGCTCGAGACTCGGCCGTTCCTCGCGGTGTATCGCGTAGGACACTACGCCGACCTCATCGCCCTTCCTCGGTTTGGCAGCGATCTTAAAGGGGCGAATATCGCTTGCGCGGATCGGGCGGTCGAGTTCCAGAAGCGCGAGGTCGTTGACGACGCGGACCGCCGAGCCCTCCGTTCCCTGGAAGACGTAGTCGGGATGAGCGATCGCCCGCCGCACACCACGATAGGCGAGCGCCCTTCCATCCCTGAGACCCGCGCGGAATTCGAGCTTGGCGAGGTCGCGACGGCCTCGCGTCTTCGAATCGTAGAGGCAATGCGCGGCGGTCAGCACATGGATCTCGGAGATCAGTGTCCCGGTGCAGAAGCTGTAGACGTCGAGCTCCAGGCGTCCGACGGCCTCGTAACCGCGGCTTTCGTCAGCCGTCGCGAGGGGACGCAGGACACCGTCTGCCCATGCGGAAGAAATCGAGAGCGCAAAAAGCGCAACGCTGGCGATGATGTCCCGCATGTCCTGCCGTTCCTCAATCCCCGTCTTGCGCGGGGTAGCAGAACCTTAGGGCAGGACTGTGGCTCGCGTCACCTCAGAATCGGCACATTCCCGTGCCGAAGGGCGGGAGGCTGTGGCCCGCCGGTCGCCCAGTCGACGAGTTCGACCGTATGAACCATCGGCACCCCGGTGCCCGACCCGATCTGCATCATGCAGCCGATGTTGCCCGCGGCGATGATGTCCGGAGACCGTTCTTCCAGCGTGGCAACCTTGCGCGCCTTGAGTTGCTTGGAGATCTTCGGTTGCATCAGGTTGTACGTGCCCGCCGATCCGCAGCACAGATGCGCGTCGCGCGGCTCGACGACCTCAAAGCCGACCTTCTTGAGCAGGTCTTTCGGATAGGTCTTGATCTGCTGACCGTGCTGCAGAGAGCAGGCCGCGTGATAGGCGACCCGGATGCCTTTGTCGCCACCTTCGGGAATGTCGAGCTTCGTCAGGAGTTCCGACACGTCCATCGCCAGTTCGCTGATTTTCGCGGCGTCCCCTGCAAGGGGGTCGTTCCGGAACATGTGGCCATAGTCCTTCACCGTCGTCCCGCAGCCCGACGTGTTGATGACCACTGCGTCGAGCCCGCCGCCGCGGAACTCGGCCATCCAGGCCGTGATGTTCTTCGCGGCCGCGGCGTGGCTTTCGTCTTCCTTTCCCATATGGTGGACGAGCGCGCCGCAGCACCCCATTCCCTCGGCGATGACCACTTCGCAGCCGAGCCGCCGGAGGAGCCTGATGGTCGCGTCGTTGATGTCGGTGTTGAGCGCCTTTTGCGCGCAGCCCGTCATCAGGGCGATGCGCATCTTCTTCTCTCCGATCGCTGGAAACACCTGCGGATCGTCGTTGCGGCTGACCGGCGGAATCGTCTTGGGAGCCATCTCGAGCATCGCCTTCAGCCTGGCGTCGGGCATCAGGAACGCGAACGGGCGACCGATCTTCGCCGCGATCAGCGCAAGCCTGAACCGCGTTGGATAGGGAAGGATCCGCGCCAGCGTCCAGCGCAGCATGCGCTCGAACGGCGGGCGGGTGTAGGTCTTCTCAATATGGGCCCGAGC
>CAYTBD010000002.1:0-30759 GCA_964435755.1 uncultured Rhodobacterales bacterium | reverse complement strand
GCAGGATGATCATGTCGTCCGAGCGGCCTGTGATCTTCTCCATCCGACGCATCGATCTCGCGGTGCCCGGCAGCAGGCGGGTGAGGTCGCGGGTGCGGTACCGCACCATCGGCAGACCTTCCTTCGTCAGCGTGGTGAACACCAGTTCGCCCATCTCGCCGTCCGGCAGCACGTCGCCGGTCTGGGGGTCGATGATCTCGGGGTAGAAGTGATCTTCCCAGAGATGCAGACCGTCCTTGGTCTCGACGCACTCGTTGGCGACGCCCGGACCCATCACTTCCGACAGGCCGTAGATGTCCACGGCATGCATGTCGAAAGCCGCCTCGATCTCGCCGCGCATGGCGTTCGTCCAGGGCTCGGCGCCGAAGATGCCGACTTCGATGGAGCTTTCCCTAGGATCGATGCCCTGGCGGCGGAACTCGTCCAGGATCGAGAGCATGTAGGACGGCGTCACCATGATGATGCGCGGCTTGAAGTCCTGCAGCAGGGTCACCTGCCTCTCGGTCATGCCGCCCGAAACGGGGACGACGGTGCAGCCGAGCCGCTCTGCGCCGTAATGCGCGCCGAGCCCGCCGGTGAACAGGCCATAGCCGTAGGCAATGTGACAGATGTCTCCGGCACGGCCACCGGATGCGCGGATCGAGCGGGCCACGAGATCCGACCAGGTGTCGATGTCGTTCTTCGTGTACCCGACGATCGTCGGCTTGCCCGTGGTGCCGGAGGAGGCGTGGATGCGGCAAAGCTGTTCGCGCGGGACCGCGAACATCCCGAAGGGATAGGTGTCTCGCAGATCGGCCTTGGTGGTGAACGGAAACTTCGCCAGATCAGAGAGGCTCTCCAGGTCGTCGGGGTGAACGCCCGCCTCGTCGAAGCGCCGGCGGTAGAACGCGGAGCCTTCGTAGGCATGGCGCAGCGACCATCTCAGCCGGTCGAGCTGGAGCGCCGTGATCTCGTCCCGCGAGGCGGTCTCGATCGGATCGAGCGATTCGGGGTTGGGGGTCAGGTCTCTCATGTCGGTCTCCTCCCTCTTGCCTCTTGCAGGGAATCAGTCTGTCTCGGGCAGATGGGTGCCCTTGACGGTGCGCGAATGGCCGCGGAATTCGGCCACCGGCTCGCCGTTCTGGTTGGTCACGTGGACATCGTAGATCCCGCCCCGGCCCTTGCGATGGACCTCGACTGCCCGCGCGGTCAGCCGGTCGCCGACGAAGGCCGGCGCGATGTAGGTGATGGCGGCGTGCTGGGCGACGGTGCGCTGGTTGTAGCCATTGCATGCGAAGGCGAAGGCGCTGTCGGCGAGGGTGAAGATGTAACCGCCATGCGCCGTCGCGTGGCCGTTCGACATCTCTCCGGTGATCGTCATCGAGAGCGTGGCGCGGCCTGGCGCGATCTCGTCGAAGGTCATGCCGAGGCGCTGCGAGGCGCTATCGTCGTTGTACATCGTCTCGGCGCAGGCGCGCGCGATCGCTTCGGGGCTCGGTCCGGCGCTGCTCATCTATCTTCCCTCGAACACGGGTGCACGCTTCTCAAGGAATGCGGCGACGCCTTCGGCGTAGTCGGCGCTGCGGCCAGCCGCGCGTTGCAGATCCCGTTCAAGATCGAGTTGTTCGTCGAAGCTGTTCGTCGCGGCGCTGTGAATCGCGTGCTTGATCTTGGCGAGGCCCGCGGTGGGACCCTGCGCGAGGCCTTCGGCAAGCGCACGGGCCTCGTCCATCAGCGCCTCGTCGTCCACCGCCTTCCAGATCAGCCCCCAGTCGGCCGCGGTATCGGCCGTCAGCGGTTCGGCGGTGAGCGCGAGCGCCTTGGCTCGGGCTTCGCCCAGCAGCCGGGGCAGCGACCACGTGCCGCCCGAGTCGGGCAGAAGCCCGATCTTGGAGAAAGCCTGGATGAACTTCGCGGAGCGGGCGGCGATGACGATGTCGCATGCCATGGCGATGTTCGCTCCTGCCCCGGCGGCGACGCCGTTGACGGCGCAGATGACGGGCTTTTCGAGACTGCGGATGAGCCGGAGGGTCGGGTTGTAGAACCGCTCGAGCGTTTCGCCGAGATCGGGCGGCCCCTCCATCTTCCGTGGATCGCGATCGCCCAGGTCCTGCCCGGCGCTGAATCCCCGTCCGGCACCGGTCAGCAGCACGGCACGCACGGCAGCGTCATCGCGTGCGCTCTCGAAGCCCGCGCGCAGGGCGAGGTGCATTTCCTCGTTGAAGGAATTGAGCCTGTCAGGGCGGTTGAGCGTGAGCGTGAGCACGCCCGCCTCGCGCGCCACCAGAACCGTATCCGACCGTGTCACGGCATCCTCCCCTTGCGGCCACCCCGCCGGCGGCCTCCGTCGGCAAAAAGAAGTTGCATAAACCGACCGGTCAGTCAATTATAAAGCTGACTCGCGGAGGAGAGGAAGGCTTGAGCGACCTGTACGAAAAGCATGCCGGCCTGCTGAACCGGGCGCTCGAGGCGCTGCGGACGCGGGAGTTCTGGACTCCGTTTCCCGAGACACCCAGCGGGAAGATCTACGGCGAGAGCGCCAAGGCGGACGGGCAGGCGGCCCATGATGCGCGCCTCGGCACAGCCTTTGACCTCCCTGGCCATCCCGAGCAGCGGCGCACCGGCGCCGAGGTCTCTCCGTGGGGGCGTGACCTCGGTATCGACTATCCAGCGGCTGACCCCAGAACGTTGATCGCGGCGAGCCTGGCGGCGGCGCCGGACTGGGCGGCGGCCGATCCGGAGTTGCGCATCGGCGTCTGCCTGGAGATTCTCGTCCGGCTCAACGCGATGAGTTTCGAGATCGGGCACGCCACCCAGCACACGACCGGGCAGGCCTTCCCCATGGCATTCCAGGCGGGAGGCCCGCATGCGCAGGATCGCGGGCTGGAGGCCGTCGCGATGGCCTGGTCCGAGATGAGCCGCACGCCGGCCGAGGCCCTCTGGGAGAAGCCGCAGGGCAAGGCCGCGCCCATCCTGCTGGAAAAGCACTGGCGCATCGTCCCGCGTGGCGTGGCGCTTGTCATCGCCTGCAACACCTTCCCGACTTGGAACAGTTACCCGGGCCTCTTCGCGAGCCTCGCCACCGGCAATACGGTGATCGTGAAGCCGCATCCCGGCGCGATCCTGCCGCTCGCGCTGACGGTGAAGGTGGCGCGGGAGGTGCTGGCCGAGCAGGGGCTGCCGCCGGACGCGATCCTGCTTGCTCCGGACACTCCCGGTGAGGAGATCACGCAGGCGCTCGTCACGCAGGAAGCCGTCGAAATCATAGACTACACGGGCTCCAGCGCCTTCGGCGCCTGGGTGCGGGCCAACGCCGGGGGCGCACAGGTCTATACCGAAGAGACGGGCGTCAACTCGGTCGTCATCGCCGGGACCGACGACTTCGCGGGCATGTGCGCGAATATCGCCTTCTCCCTCGCGCTCTATTCAGGGCAGATGTGCACCGCGCCACAGAACCTTTTCGTGCCGAAGGACGGGATCGACACCGATCAGGGCCACAAGAGCTTCGACGCCGTGGCCCAGGGCATCGCCCATGCGGTCGATGCGCTGCTCGACGATCCGGCGCGCGCCTCGGCTGTCTGCGGCGCTCTGGCCAACCCCGCAACGCTCGAGCGGATCAAGGCGGCGCGCGGGCTGGGTCGGATCGTGCGCGACAGCGCGCCGCTGGGCGAGGAGCGGAGTGCCACGCCGCTGATTCTGGCTGTGGAGCAGGGTGATCCGTCCTATGACGAGGAGCGCTTCGGTCCGATCAGCTTCATCGTCGCGGCGCAGGACGCCGAGGCCGGCATCGCCGAGGCCGCGCGGCTCGCGCGGACCCGCGGCGCCATAACCGCGGCGCTCTACGACACCGACGAGGCGCGGATCGGGCGCGCGGTCGACGTCTTTGCCGCGGCGGGCACGAACCTGTCGATCAATCTGACCGGCAACATCTTCGTGAACCAGAGCGCGGCCTTCAGCGATTATCACGTAACCGGCGCGAATCCGGCGGGCAATGCGAGCCTGACCGACGCCGCCTTCGTCGCCAACCGGTTCCGCGTCGCCATGTGGCGGCGCCCCAAGGCGGCCTGAGGCCGTCCACAGGTCAATCTCAGGGAGGAGACCCAAATGAAGACTCGGACCACCACCGCTATCGCCGCTCTCGCGGCGCTCGGGCTCGCCGGCGCGGCGCAAGCCGAAATCCGCCTCGGCGCGACGCTGTCGGAGACCGGCCCGGCAAGCTTCCTCGGCGATCCCGAGGCCAAGACGCTGGAGATGCTCGTCGAGCGGATCAACGAGGAGGGCGGCATCAACGGCGAGCAGGTCGACCTCATAATGTATGATGACGGCGGCGATGCGAACAAGGCACGGACCTTCGCCACACGTCTGATCGAGGACGACGAGGTGGACGCGATCATCGGCGGCACCACCACCGGCACGACCATGGCGATGGTGCCGATGGTCGAGGCCGAGGAAGTGCCCTTCATCTCGCTCGCAGGGGCCATCGTCATCGTCGACCCGGTCAAGGACTACGTCTTCAAGACGCCGCATACAGACCGGATGGCCTGCCAGAAGATCTTCGAGGACATGCAGGCCCGGGACATCACGCAGATCGGGATGATCTCGGGGACCGGCGGCTTCGGCAACTCGATGCGCGAGCAGTGCCTGGACGTCGTGGACGACTACGGTATCGAGGTGCTGGCCGACGAACGGTACGGGCCGCGCGACGCCGACATGACGCCGCAGCTGACCAACATCAGGAATACCGAGGGCGTGCAGGCGGTTCTGAACCCGGGCTTCGGACAGGGCCCGGCCATCGTCACGCGGAACTTCTCGCAGCTCGCGCTGGACATGCCGCTCTACCAGTCGCACGGCGTGGCCTCCAACAGCTTCATCGAGCTCGCCGGAGCCGAGGCGGCCGAGGGCGTGCGCCTGCCCGGCACCGCGCTTCTGGTGGGAGAGGGCCTGCCGGAGGACCATCCGCAGCGCGAAGTCGTCATGAGCTACAAGACGGCGTACGAGGAGGCCTATGGCGAGCCGGTCTCCACCTTCGGCGGCTACGCTCACGACGCCATGATGATCCTCAAGGACTCCATCGAGCGCGCCGGGTCCAGCGATCCGCAGGCGATCCGCGACGCGATCGAGCAGACCGAGGGCCTCGTGGGGACCACCGGCATCGTCAACATGTCGCCCGAGGATCACCTCGGTCTCGACACCGGGGACTTCCTGATGCTGGAGATCCGCGACGGCGCCTGGACTCTCGTCGACTGACCGCCAGAACGGCCCGCCCCCGACTTGGGCGGGCCCCTTTCCACGCCGGCCGTCTTGGGTGCCGGCCCCATGTCCCGAGACAGCTGATCCATGTCCGAACTGATCCAGTTCCTTTTCTCCGGGATCACGGTCGGCGCCGTCTACGCGCTGGTCGCGCTCGGTTTCACGATCATCTACAACGCCTCCGACGTCGTGAACTTCGCGCAGGGCGAGTTCGTGATGCTGGGCGGGATGATCACCGTCTTCTCCTTCGCCGCGGGCCTGCCGCTGCCGCTGGCCGCGCTGATTGCCATACTGGTGACGGCGGGGATCGGGGTCGCACTGAACAAGCTGGCGATCGAACCCGCGCGCGGGGCGCCCGTCGTGTCGCTGATCATCATCACGATCGGCGCATCGATCTTCATCCGCGGAGTCACGCAGATCGTCTTCGACAAGCAGCTCCACCG
Organism: uncultured Rhodobacterales bacterium; assembly: GCA_964435755.1. Lineage (GTDB taxonomy): Bacteria > Pseudomonadota > Alphaproteobacteria > Rhodobacterales > Rhodobacteraceae > DAINOF01. The sequence continues at coordinate 25,087 of CAYTBD010000002.1, read as the reverse complement.
CTTTCCGGCGATCTCCGGCGACGATCCGCTGGAACTGCTGGGAGCCACGATCCTGCCCCAGAGCCTCTGGGTGGTCGCCGGGGCCGCCGCGATCTTCGTCGCGCTGTACCTGTTCTTCACGCGGACCATGACGGGGCGCGCGGTGCTCGCCACTTCGAACAACCGGCTGGCCGCGAAGCTCGTCGGCATCAACACCAACTGGGTGATGACGCTGTCCTTCGCCTTGTCGGCGGCGATCGGAGCCCTCGCCGGCGTGCTCATCACGCCGATCACCCTGACGAGCTACGATGTCGGCGTGGCGCTGGCGCTCAAGGGCTTTGCGGCGGCGATGCTGGGCGGCATGGGCAACCCCAAAGGGGCGCTCGCGGGCGGGCTGATCCTGGGTGTGCTCGAGGCGCTGACCGCCGGCTATCTCAGTTCGCAGTACAAGGAGGCCGCCACCTTCGTCGTCATCCTGGCCGTTCTCTTCTTCATGCCGCAGGGTCTCTTCGGCCGCAAATCCACGGAGCGCGTGTAATGCCTGTCTCGGCAAAATGGGCGACGCTGCTCGTCCTGGCGGCGCTGATCGCGCTCACGCCGTTCTTCTTTCCATCCTCCTTCTACTATCGGGTGGGTTCGCTCATCTTCATCAACGGGCTCGCGGTGACCGGCCTGGTGATCCTCGTGGGCTATGCGGGCCAGATCAGCCTCGGGCACGCGGGCTTCATCGGCATCGGCGCCTATTCCTGCGCGCTGGCGCCTGAGTATCTCGGTCTGCACCCGGGGCTCGCAGCCGTCCTGGGCGCGGTGATCTCGGGCCTCGTCGCCTGGGGGATCGGCCGGCCGATCCTGCGGCTTCAGGGCTATTACCTGGCGGTCGCGACGCTTGGCTTCGGCATACTCGTGGCGATGGTGCTGGCAAACGAGACGGAGATCACGGGTGGGCCGGACGGCATCGTCGTGCCCGAACTGGGCCTCCGCGACCTTCTGGAGCTTGCGGGTCTCGACTTGAAAGGCTCGGTCTTCTGGTACTGGTTTTCGGGTCTCGTGCTGCTCTTCGGCGCATGGCTCGCGCTGAACCTGCACCGCAGCCCGACCGGCCGGGCGCTGCGCGCGCTGCACGGCTCCGAAATCGCCGCCCGCACCGTGGGCGTGGACGTGGCACGCGCGAAGCTGCAGGCCTTCGTCATTTCGGCGGTCTACGCATCGGTTTCCGGCTCGCTTCTGGCGTTCCAGAACCGGTTCATCACCCCCGATGTGGCGGGCTATCTGCACTCGATCGAGCTCGTCACGATGGCCGTCCTCGGCGGCGCGGCCAGTGTGCTGGGCGCGATCTTCGGAGCGGGCGTGCTCACGCTGCTGCCGCAGGTCCTCACCGTCTTCGCGGAATACGAGCAACTGATGCTCGGCTTCGTGATGATGAGCGTGATGATCTTCCTGCCGGCCGGCCTGCTGCCGACGATCCTGCGCCTGGTCGGAGGAAGAAGCGAATGAGCATTCTCGAAGTGGACGGGCTCGGTATCGAGTTCGGTGGTCTCCGAGCAGTGGACAACGTGAGTTTCGCGGTGAAGCCGGGGGAAATCGTCTCGATCATCGGGCCGAACGGCGCGGGCAAGACGACGCTCTTCAACATGATCTCGGGCATCTATCTGCCGGCCCACGGCCGCGTGCGGCTGGAAGGCGAGGACGTGACCGGCGTCACGCCACACCTGCTTGCCCGGCGCGGTCTGTCGCGGACCTTCCAGAACCTTCAGATCTTCCAGGAGATGACCGTGCTGGAGAACGCCATCGCGGGCTTTCACCTGCGCGAGCGGGGATCGGTGCTTTCGGACCTGCTTGGCCTGCGCGGCTCGCGCCGTCGCGCGCAGGAGGCCGAGACCGGCGCCCGCCGCCTGCTGGAGCGGGTGGGACTGGAGCGCGTGGCGGCGCACGAGGCGGGCTCGCTCTCCTACGGCGCGCTCAAGCAGCTGGAGATCGCGCGCGCGCTGGCGCTCGATCCCACGGTGTTGCTGCTCGACGAGCCAGCCGCCGGCTGCAACGCGGTGGAGACAGAGGAGATCGACAAGCTGATCGCGGAAGTCGCCGCCGAGGGCGTGGCCATCCTGCTCGTGGAACACGACATGAAACTCGTCATGCGCATTTCGAACCACATCATCGTGCTCGACCACGGGGAGAAGATCGCGGAGGGCGATCCGGCCGCGGTGAGCCGCGATCCTGCGGTGATCGAGGCCTATCTCGGCACCCGGGCGGAGGAGGCGAGCCATGCTCACAGTTGAGGGACTGCGCTCGCGCTACGGCCGGATCGAGGTGCTGCACGGGATCGATTTCACCGTTTCGAGCGGAGAGACCGTCTGTATCGTGGGTGCCAACGGGGCAGGGAAGACAACCCTGCTGCGCTGCATTTCCGGTGTGCAGCCGGTCTCGGCGGGATCGATCACGTTCCGTGGCGAGCCGCTCGAGGGCGTTCCCGCGCACCGGCGCATCCGGCTCGGCCTGTCACAATCGCCGGAGGGACGGCAGATCTTCACCAATCTGTCGGTCGAGGAGAACCTCCGCCTCGGCGCGTTCCTCTACCGCGACGAGCGGGTGGAAAAGGATCTCGCCGATGCCTTCGCGATGTTCCCGATCCTGAAGGAGAAGCGGAATCTCTCGGCCGGTGGTCTTTCGGGCGGCCAGCAGCAGATGCTGGCCATTGCCCGGGCCCTGATGGGCCGTCCCTCGTGCCTTCTGCTGGACGAGCCCTCCATGGGCCTCGCCCCGATCCTGGTGGAGCAGATCTTCGACGTGCTGAAGAGCATGCGTGACCTCGGCGTGACCGTTCTGCTGGTGGAGCAGAACGCCTTCGGCGCCCTGTCCATCGCCGATCGCGGCTACGTCATGGAGACCGGTCGCATCCCGATGTCGGGAACCGCACAGGAACTGATCGAGGATCCGCGCGTCCGCGAAGCCTATCTGGGAATCTGAGATGACCGTATCGATCCAGCGCGAGGGCGACATCGCCGTCGTCACGGTGGACAACCCGCCGGTCAACGCCGCCGGCCGATCCGTCCGCGAAGGGCTGGTGGAGGCTGCGGAGGCGCTCGACGCGGATGCGGGCGTGCAGGCTGTCGTGCTTCTGTGCGCAGGGCGCACTTTCATCGCGGGAGCAGACGTGCGCGAGTTCGGCAAACCGCCGGAGCCGCCGTATCTGCCCGACGTGGTGGCGCGGCTGGAGCGGGCGGATACGCCCTGGGTCGCCGCGATCCATGGTCAGGCGCTGGGCGGGGGCCTCGAGATTGCGCTCGGCTGCCGCTTCCGTGTCGCCCTGCCGGAGGCGAAGCTGGGCCTGCCGGAAGTGCTGCTGGGCGTCGTGCCGGGGGCTGGCGGCACGGTGAGACTGCCTCGCACGGTCGGCGTGCCCGCCGCGGTCGAGATGGTGACCACGGGCAGGCCGGTACCAGCCGCGAAGGCGAGGCAGATGGCCCTCGTCGACGCCCTGATCGAAGGCGATCTGCGGGCGGGCGCCGTCGCCTTCGCTCGTTCGGCGCTGCAGGGCCCGCTCCCGCCGCCCGTGGTCGAACGTCCCGTCGAAGCGCCGGAGGCCGCGTTCTGGCCAGAGGCCGAAAGCGCGGTCAAGCGCCGCGCGAAGGGTGCGGAAGCCCCGCTGCGGGCACTGGCCTGTCTGCGCAAGGCGACCGAGGCGACCGTGGAGAGGGCGCTCGCCTTCGAGCGCGAGACCTTCATCGAGTTGCGCGACAGCGATCAGGCGGCCGCGCTCCGTCATGTCTTTTTCGCCGAGCGGGCGGCGGCGCGGCCCGCGGACCTCAAGGGCATCGCGCCCCGCCCTGTGCGACGCGCCGGGGTCGTGGGCGGCGGCACGATGGGCGCGGGCATCGCTGCGGCGCTGCGTGACGCGGGGCTGCCGGTGACGCTTGTCGAGCGGGACGATGCGGCCGTGCAGCGGGGCATGGACGGCCTGCGCCGGATCTACGCGGGCGGCGTGACGCGTGGGAAGATCGCCGAGGCCGAGGCGGAGTCGCGCCTCGCGGGCGTCGTCGGCACGACAGAGTACGGCGCGCTGTCCGAGGTGGATATCGTGATCGAAGCGGTCTTCGAGGACCTCAACGTCAAGCGCGAGGTCTTCGCCCGTCTGGGCGCGGCGTGCCGGAGCGACGCGGTATTCGCCACGAACACCTCCTACATCGACCCGCGCGCCATCGCCGAGGGTCTGCCGGGACCCGAGCGCTTCATCGGGCTGCACTTCTTCAGCCCCGCCAACGTGATGAAGCTGCTCGAGGTCGTGCCGGTCCCGCAAACGGCAGACGACGTGCGCGCCACGGCTTTCGACCTTGCCAAGCGGCTCGGAAAGATCCCGGTGCAAGCAGGGATCTGCGAGGGTTTCATCGGCAACCGCATTCTGAAGCGCTACCGGTCGGCGGCCGAAGCGCTGGTTCGCGAGGGCGCCGCGATCGCGGATATCGATGCCGCGATGCGTCGCTTCGGCATGGCGATGGGGCCGTTCGAGGCGCAGGATCTCGGCGGGCTCGATATCGCCTTCATGCAGCGCGAGGCCGCGCGGCAGGCAGGCGAGACGGTGCCGCACACCCTGGGCGACGTGCTGGTCCGGGCCGGCCGCAAGGGGCAGAAGACCGCAGCCGGCTGGTATGACTACGCCGAAGGCGACCGGACGCCGCGTCCGTCCGCCGATGTGGAGAGGCTGCTGGCGCCGCATTTGCAGCCCGGCGGCGAGGGGCCCGAGGGCGAGGGGCTGGCGCTGCGTCTGGTGGCGGAGATGGCCGAGGAAGGCGCGGCGATCCTGGACGAGAGGATCGCAGCCGCGCCGGAGGACGTGGATCTCGTGGAAATCCACGGCTACGGCTTTCCGCGCTGGCGCGGCGGACCGTTGTTCCATGCCGCACGACGCGGTCGCGCCGCGCTGGCGACCGATCTGCGGCGGCCGCCGAGCCCCGTGCTTCTGCGCTTTCTCGAGCAAGCCGAGGCAGGCAAGGCATGACTGGCGACACATGTTCCATTTCGCAAGTTCGGCGCGACGCTCAAGATCCTTGGCCAGAAGCATCGGGCGCCGCCCTCACGTGAAAACGCCGGCGCCGTCCGGAGCACTTCACGGGCCCGAGGCAGGAACTGCGTGCTTGAAAGCCGGCTGCGTATCGGTTGAGCTTGTGGCATGTCACGGGTTGTCATCATGGCTCTACTGCGCCGGACTCTGTTTCTCGGGGGGATCTGGGCAGTCTTGGCCGGCACGGAGCCGAAGGGTCTCGCGGTTGGCGCGCTGGCCGTGCCGGTGGCGGTCTGGCTCAGTCTCAAGCTGCTTCCCGCGCATCGACGGTTGAGCGTGTGGCGCTTCGCACGTCACGTCCCGGTGTTCGTTGCGGGCTCGCTCCTCGGCGGCATCGACGTGGCGCGGCGCGCCCTGTCCCCGCGCATGCGTCTCCGGCCGGGCTGGGTAGAGGTGCCCGTCGGACTGTCCGAGGGGGGGCGCGCCGTGATCGGGGGCGACCTCTCCCTCATGCCCGGGACGTTGGCGGCCGGCACACGCGATGGCCGGCTACTGGTGCACCTGCTGGACATCGACGCAGGCTTCGAGCGTGCCATCCCGCGGGAGGAGAAGGCGATCGCCGCGATGATGCTTGATCGTGATCCGGAGAGGCCGCCGCCATGACGGTCTGGCTGTCCTTCGTCGCGCTCGGCGTGCTGGCGAGTCTCGCCGGCGCGCTGCTTCGGGTCTGGAAGGGACCCGGCCGCGCCGACCGCATGATGGGCGCGCAGCTGGTCGGCACAGGCGGCGTGGCGGTCCTGGTGCTTCTCGCGCCGGTTCACGGGCGCGGCGCCCTCGATGTCGCGCTGACGCTCGCCCTGCTTGCGGCCCTTGCGGCGGTCGGGTTCGTGAAGGCGACGAGCCCCGACGGCGCGGGCGACCCGGAGGAGGACGAGAGGCCCGCCGGGGAGACGTCGGATGGCTGACATCGCGACCATCGCCTTTACCGGCTTGGGGCTCTGCTTCTTCATCGCCGGCACGATTGGTCTCCTTCGCTTCCCCGACGTGTTCACCCGCCTTCACGCGCTGACCAAGGCCGACAACCTCGGGCTCGGCTTCATCACCCTGGGCATGCTCTTCCAGGTCGGGGAATGGCGGGAGATCGCGCTCCTCATCCTGATCTGGGCGCTGACGCTCCTCGCTGCCGGGACGGTGTCGCAGCTCATCGCCCGTGCGGCGCTGAAGGATCGCAACGAGTGACGGCCTGGGCGTTCGATGCCGCGCTTTGCGCGCTCATCCTGGCGGTCGCCTCCGCCACGGTCCTCGGACGGGGCGTCTTCAGGGCGATCGTGTTCTTCATCGTCTACGGCCTCCTGATGGCCGTGGCCTGGGTCCGGCTCGATGCGGTTGACGTCGCTCTGGCCGAGGCGGCCATCGGCGCCGGCCTGACCGGAGTGCTCTTCCTCACGACATTCGGTCGGCTCGCCCGGAATGTGAGCGACGAAGCGGCGCCGGGCCGCTTCCATCTCCCGGCGGCGCTGGCCTGCGGCGGGTTGACCGGCACCCTCGCCTGGGCATGGTTCGCGATGCCGGCCCCCGTGCGACCCCGGCCGGACCTGCCCCCGGCCGGGGTCGAGAACCCGGTGACGGCCGTGCTTCTCAACTTCCGGGCCTGGGATACTCTTCTGGAGAGCACCGTTCTTCTCGCGGCCCTCATCGGCCTCTGGATGATGGCCCGCGATGACCACTGGGGAAACCGGCTCGGCCTGCCGCAGCACGTGCGACCCGGGGGCGTCATGGCCGGATTCGGGCGGCTGCTTCCGCCGGTCGGATTCCTCGTGGGGGTCTACATCGTCTATGTCGGGGCCGACCGGCCGGGCGGCGCGTTCCAGGGCGGCACAGTCCTCGCGGCCGTGGGGCTCGTCGCGGCGATGGCCGGACAGGTGCGGCCGCCCCGCATCGCCGCCCATGGCTGGCGCGTGGCGCTCGTTGCCGGACCGGCGGTCTTCCTCGTCGCGGGACTGGCGGGGGCGGTTCTGGGCGCGGGGTTCCTCACCCTGCCCGAACCGGTGGCGGGGACTGCCATCTTCGTCATCGAGGTCGGTCTGGCGCTTTCGATCGCGGTGACGCTCGTCTTCCTCGTTCTGGGACCTCCGGAGGGGGACGGCCGCGGATGAGCGCGCTCACCCTCTACGCTCTGACCGGATCGGCGGCGATCGGGATCGGGTTCTACGGCCTCGTCGCATCGCGTCACCTCCTGCGCCGGATCGTGGCCTTCAACCTGATCGGCTCGGGACTCTTCCTCTTCTTCGGAGCCACCGGGGCGCGCGGCGGCGCGGCCGATCCGGTGCCGCAGGCGCTCATCATCACCGGGATCGTGGTGGCCCTGTCGGCGAGCGCGCTGGCGGTCGGGCTTCTCGTGGCTCACGCACGGGTGGCCGGACGCGCCGTCCTGCCCGAGGAAGAGGACGGCGGGTGAGCTTTCTCGTCGCCCTGCTGGTTCTCCCGCTTGCCGGTGCGCTCGCCGCCGTGGCGCTGCCCGGGCGGACGGGCCGCGCTGCCGCGCTGGCCGCCGTCGCAGCCACGGCGGCGGCGGCGGTGTCGCTGGCGGCGCACGTGAATTCGCACGGCGTCCTGCGGCTCGAGGTCGGTGGATGGGCGCCGCCGCTCGGGATCGCTCTCGCGGCGGACGGGCTCGGGGCCGCCGTGATCGTGATGACGGCCGCTGTCATGGCGGGCGTGAGCCTTGTCGCGCGCGGGACATTCGCCCCGGACGCGGCGGGCGCACGTGCGGCGTTCGGATTCTGGCCGCTCATGCTCCTTCTCTGGTCCGCGCTGAACGTCGTGTTCCTGTCGCGCGACCTCTTCAATCTCTATGTGGGGATCGAGCTCCTGAGCCTCGCGGCCATCGGCCTCGTCGCCATCGACGGCAAGGCCGCCGCTCTCGCCGCCGCGATCAGGTACGTCGTCTTCGCGCTCGCCGGATCACTTCTGTATCTCGCGGGTGTGGTGCTGATCTATGCCGCGCACGGCACGCTCGACATCGACCTCGTCGCCGTCCGGACACCGGCGGCACCCGATGGCCTCGCACTGGCCCTGATGACCGCCGGGCTCATGGCCAAGACCGCGCTGTTCCCATTCCATGTCTGGCTTCCACCCGCGCATGCCGGCGCGCCGGCTCCGGCATCCGCCCTTCTGTCGGGACTGGTCCCGAAGGCGTCTTTCGTCATCCTCATGCGGCTCTGGTTCGATGCCATGCCCGACCGTGCCTCCGACGGGGCGCTTGTCCTCATCGCGCTTCTCGGGACCGCGGCCGTGTTCTGGGGGAGCCTGGCGGCGCTGGCGCAGGTGCGGCTGAAGCTGATCGTCGCCTATTCGACCGTCGCGCAGATCGGCTATCTGTTCCTCGTCTTCCCGCTTGCCGGGGGGACGAGCGCGGGCCTTCCCTGGGCGGCGGGGGCGTGGAACGGCGCGGTCTTCCTCGCGTTGAGCCACGGCCTCGCAAAGGCGGGCATGTTCCTTGCGGTGGGGCATTTCATGGCGGCTGCGGGCGGCGACCGGTTAGGCGCGATGCGCGGGCTGGCGAAGGTGATGCCCATGACCGCCTTCGCCTTCGCCCTGTCGGCGGTCACGCTGGCGGGGCTTCCTCCCTCGGGCGGCTTTACCGGAAAGTACCTCGTCATGACGGCGGCCTTCGCTTCGGGACAATGGCTCTGGGCGCTCGTCATGGCTGTCGGCGGGCTGCTCGCGGCCGTCTATCTCTACCGGCCGCTGGCAATGCTCTTCGGACGTGGAGCCGGGGCCTCGGTCGTGCCGCCCTCCCGCGCGCGGCAGGCGGTCCCGCTCCTTCTCGCAGGGGCCTCCGTCGCCCTGGGCATCGCGTCCGCAGGGCCCTACGGGATTCTCGAGATCGGGAGGCCGCCGGCCGCCGAGGAGGGGCTGTGACCGCACTGCTTCCCGTCTTCGTCCTGCTGACCTCCCTTCTTCCGGCCGTCATCACCTTCTTTCTCGATCAGGAAAGCCACCGGCTCCGCAACGCGCTGAGCCTCGGCGGGGCGGTGCTCAAGGTGGCGCTGATCGTGGCGATGCTCTTCGCCGTGGCGCAGGGCGCCATCTACGAAACCGGGATCCCTCTCGCGCCGGGCCTCGTCCTGCTCCTGCGCATCGACGCGCTGGCGCTCCTGTTCGTCTCGCTCTCGGCCGTGCTCTGGCTTCTCACCACGATCTACGCGATCGCCTATTTCGGCTCGAAGCCCGAGTTGTCGCGCTTCTTCGGATTCTTCAGCCTGTGCGTCGCGGCGACGACGGGCATCGCCCTCTCGGGATCGCTGATCTCCTTCTTCATCTTCTTCGAGCTTCTCACGCTGAGCACCTGGCCGCTCGTCGCCCACAAGCAGGACGAGCCGTCGCTGTCGGCCGCGCGGCGCTACCTGCTCTACGCGCTGCCCTGCAGCGCGGCGCTGCTCTGGGCGATCGTCTGGCTCGAAAGCTTGACCGGACCGGTCCTGTTCACCGACCCCCCGGATCTGGAGGGCATCGACCCGGCGAGCCTCCGGGCGATCTTCGTCCTCTTCATCGTGGGCGTCGGCATGAAGGCCGCCATCGTCCCCCTTCACGGCTGGCTGCCGGCGGCGATGGCGGCGCCTGCGCCGGTTTCGGCGCTCCTGCACGCGGTCGCCGTGGTCAAGGCCGGGGCCTTCGGCGTGATCCGCGTGATCTACGACGTCTTCGGAACGGAGCGCGTCGCTGATCTCGGAGTGGGGGTGCCGCTCGCGGCGCTGGCCTCCGCGACGATCATCTGGGGGTCGGTCAGGGCGCTCCAGCAGGACGGGATCAAGAAACGGCTCGCCTACTCCACGGTGAGCCAAGTGAGCTACATCGTCCTCGGTGCCGCGCTGGCGAGCCCCTTCGGCATGATCGGCGGCCTCGCGCATCTCGTCCACCAGGGACTGATGAAGATCACGCTGTTCTTCTGCGCGGGGATCTACGACGAACGCGCCGGCGTCCGCACCATCGAAGGCCTGAACGGGCTCGGTCCCCGGATGCCCTGGACCTCCACGTGCTTCTCTCTCGGGGCGCTCGGCATGATCGGGCTTCCGCCACTCGCCGGGTTCGTCAGCAAGATCTATCTCGGGCTCGGGGCGTTGCAGGCCGGCGCGCCATGGGTGCTGCCGGTGCTCGGCGCGTCCACGCTCCTGAACGCGGCCTATTTCCTGCCGCTTCTCTACCGCCTCTGGTTTCTTCAGCCGGCCCCGGATGCGAAAGGGGACGAGAACGTTCCGGCGCTCGTGGGTCCGGCGGTCGTCGCGGCGCTTGGCGCGATCGGTGCGGGGGCGCTGGCGGCCTCACCGGTGAGCCCGCTAGGCTGGGCCACGCTGATCGCAGAGAGAGGGGAGATGAGATGACGCTCTGGACCGGGCCGCTCCTGCCTCTGATGGCGCTCGTCTGGCCGCTGCTTCTGGCCGCGCTGACGGCCCTGCCGGTTCTGCGGGGACGGGCGGTGCGCCTGCTGCCCCTGGCGCCGCTCCCCGCGCTCTGGCTCGCGGTCACCGGGGTCGAGGAGGTGACGGCGGCGCCCGGTCTCCTGCTCGGGGTGACGCTCGGGCTCGACGGCGCGCGGCGCCTGCTCCTCGGGATGACGGCGGCGCTTTGGCTCATCGCGGGACTGGCAGCCCAACCGATGGCGGGAAAGCCTCATACGGCGATCTTCTCCGGATTCTGGAGCGTGACGCTGTCGGGGAACCTCGGCGTGTTTCTCGCCCTCGATGTCGTCACCTTCTACGTGGCCTTCGCCGCGGTCTCGCTCGCGGCGTGGTTTCTCATCGTTCACGACCGGACCGGAACGGCCCTGCGGGCGGGGCGCGTCTACATCGTGATCGCGATCGCCGGCGAGGTCTTCCTTCTCCTTGGTCTCTTGATCGGGGCCGCCGCCGCCGGTGGCGTGGGCATTGCCGACGTCCGCGCGGCTATCACCTCGTCGGGCGCCGGTCCCGTCGCCGTCGCGCTTCTCGTCGCCGGCTTCGGGATCAAGGCGGGGCTCGTGCCTTTGCATGTCTGGCTTCCGCTCGCCCATCCCGCCGCGCCGGTGCCGGCCTCCGCTGTCCTGTCGGGCGCGATCGTGAAGGCAGGGTTGTTCGGACTGATCCTGTTTCTGCCGGACGAAGCGTTCGGCGCGTTCCTGATGGCATTCGGGCTTCTGGGCGCCTTCGGCGCGGCGCTCTGGGGTCTGACTCAGGCGAACCCGAAGGCCGTCCTCGCCTATTCCACGATAAGCCAGATGGGTCTGATGGTGATGCTCGTAGGCGCGGGAGGCGCGGCGCGCGAGCTGGCGCCCTTCTACGCGCTGCACCACGGGTTCGCCAAAGGCGCGCTGTTTCTCCTCGTGGGCGTCATGCTCGCGGTCGGGAACATGCGCCACCGCGTGCTCTGCCTCGGCTGCGCCGCGGCCGTCGCTGCGTCGGTTGCCGGATTTCCTCTTACGGGAGGCGCGCTCGCCAAAGCTGCCGTGAAACCGGGTCTGACTGACGCGGTTGTGCTGGCGGTCAGCCTGAGTTCCGTCGTCACCAGCCTGATCCTCGTCTGGTTTCTCCGTAAACTCTGGCTGCTCGCCCCCTCCCGCGCTCCATCGGCAGGATTTCCGTCCCGGTTCGCGCTATCGGCTCTTGCCGGCGCCCTCGCGTTTGCCGGCCCTTGGCTCCTCTGGACGGAGTGGACCGGCCGCCAGATGGGCTATCCGCTCTCGGCATCGTCCATCTTCGATGCCACATGGCCGGTGGCCGCAGCGATCCCCTTCGCGCTCGTGCTGCTGCGCCGGAGCCCGCGCACGGTCCCGCCGGGGGACCTGCTGCTTCTCCTGCCGGCCTGGCACCCGGTTTCGGTCGCACTCCCCGATCAGGTGCCGCTCGGGCGAGGCGAGCGCGTCCTCAGGGCGTTGCCGCGCACAATCGCGGGAGCGGACCGCAACCTCATTCGTTGGACGGTCAGCGGTGCCCTTCTTCCGATCCTCGTGGGGGTCTTCTTCGTTCTTCTAATGTGAGTGCTGCGTACGATATTCAACGCGGGACCATGATCCCGACCATCTATCCATGAAGGCCATGACACTGTTGAAGATCGCAGCCGGCCTCGCGGGGCTCTATCTCGCCTTCGTCCTGCTGGTCGCCGCCGTCCAGGATTGGCTGCTGTTTCCGCGATGGTTGATGGGAAGCGGAGGGGTCTCCCTGCCGGCGGCGGCCGAGCGCATCTCGATCGAGGTTCCGGACGGTGGTCCGCTGGTCGGCGTCGTGCTGCCTGCCGAACGACCCCCGCCGGAAGGATCGGCTCTCCTTCTCGGGTTCGGCGGGAATGCGTGGGATGCCGACATCCTCGCGATCTACCTCCATTCGATTTTTCCGACCCGGGACATCGTGACCGTCCACTACCGTGGATACGGACCAAGTGCCGGCCGACCGAGTGCCGAGGCCATCCTCGAGGACGCGGAACTCATCTATGACGAGGTCATCGCTCCGCGCGTCGGTGGCCGGACGGTCGTCGTCGGACTGAGCCTTGGAGCAGGACCGGCGGCTCATCTGGCAAGCCGTCGCCCCGTCGCCGGCCTGATCCTCGTCACGCCATTCGACTCGATCGAGGCGCTCGCCGGCGATCTCTATCCCTGGCTCCCGGCCCGCCTGCTTCTGCGGCACCGGATGGACGTGGCGGGTGCCGTCGGCCGGTCGTCGGCGAACGTCGCGATCATCGCAGCCGAACGCGACCAGATCGTCCCCGCGCGGCGCACCGAGGCGCTGCGTCGCGCGTCAGGAGATCCTGTTCTCGACCGCGTCATCCCGGGCGTCGGACACAACGACATCTACGACAGCAAGGAGTTCGTCGAGGCGATGCGCACGGCCCTGAGGACCATCGAGGATCAGAGCCGTCTCGACAAGTGACGGTCGCCTGCCGTTGGATGCAACCGCGTCCAGGGCTCGTCGATCCGGATGCATGCGCCTCCGGGGCCATGTCCGAAGGGACAAACGGGGGACCGCCGTGACCATCCGGCGGAAGGCCTCCGTCCGAAACGATAGGATCAGCCCATGAAGGCCGAGTCGGATCATGAATCGGGGCGCGACGCGCTCCTGACGCACGGGGTTCTTTCGGACCATCCGGAGGATCTTTTTCGCGCGACGGGATGGCGCGCTCTGTGGGCCGTTCTTCGAGAATCCGGGCTCCGCCTGTGGAGCGACGACGCCTTCGGTCTGGCAGGAAACATCGCGTTTCGCGCCCTTCTCGCGATCTTTCCGTTTCTGATCTTCACGAGTGCGTTGACCGCTTTCATCGGCGACCGCAGCATGGCCGACACGCTCATCGAGTTCCTGATCGCGATCTTGCCGCAGGAACTGCTCGAGCCCATCGTGGCCGAAGTGGAAAACGTGATGACGGTGCCGCGCGGCGGGGTGCTCAGCATAGGTATCCTGCTGACGATCTGGTTCGCGACGGGCGGCGTCGACGGCGTCCGGGTCGGGCTCAACCGGGCGTACGGAATCCACGAGACCAGATCGACGGTGAAGCTATACGCCGTGCAGGTCTCGGTCGTCGTTGTGGCCGGGCTGGCGCTTGTCGCTGTTGGCTACCTGCTGGTTCTCGCGCCCTGGGCCGGGTCGCTCCTGCACGACGTGATCCCCCGTTTCGAACCCGGCTCGGTGACGCTGGGAGTGATCCGATATCCTGCGGCCGTCGTGATTCTGGTGGCCGCGCTGCTCGTGGCGCATGTGTTCCTGCCGGCGCGACGCAGTCGGTTCGCGAACATCTGGCCCGGCGTTCTCTTCACGCTGTCCCTCTGGACCCTGCTGGCGGCGGCCTTCTCGTTCTATCTTGGCAACTACGCCAGCTATTCAAGCTACTACGCGGGTCTGGCCGGGATCGTCGCCACTCTCTACTTCATGTATCTCGCGGCCCTGGTCCTGATCTTCGGCGGAGAATTCAATCGCGCTCTCAGGATCCGTCGCCTCGCACGCGTTGTCAGCGATGAACGCCGAAGACGCAAACGCTCCACGACCTGAGAGCTTATGCCATCACCGCGATCGACGTCGCCGCCGCCCACCGCGATGGGTGGCGATCCTCAAGCGGCATGCGCACGGCCCGCTCACGGACCTCGGGGAGTACCTGTTCGTCGTCTTGCGCATGATGGCCCGATCCTGCTCAGGAGTTGGAGCCTCGGGTAAACGTGTGGCGGTTCAGTCCGTTAGGAAGGACGCCGCCCTGGTCGCGGGATCGGCACCCGTCATCCGGACGGCGCACGAGGTTTTCGCAAAGGACGCCTGCTCAGAGATCGGCGGACTGAACTGCGAGGGACCGCCTCCGGGAAATGGGTAGGCTCTCGCTCGATGCGCTCCATCGATCTCCGACCCTCTCGTCGCACCGGCCGCGCCGCTCAGTTGCGCGCATAGACGTCCTCGTACCGGATGATGTCGTCCTCGCCGAGATAGCTCCCGGTCTGGACCTCGATCAGCACCATGGGCACCTTGCCGGGATTCTCCATGCGGTGCTTCTCGCCCAGCGGCACGTAGATCGACTGGTTTTCGGCCACGAGCTTGACGTCGGAACCCACCGTCACCTTCGCCGTGCCGGCCACGACGATCCAGTGCTCGGCGCGGTGCATGTGGCTCTGGAGACTGAGCACGCCGCCCGGCTTCACCACGATCCGCTTCACCTGGAAACGGTCGCCCTTCGCGAGCGACTCGAACGAGCCCCACGGGCGTCGGTCCGTCGGAAACGCGTCCGCCTCCGGGACCTCCCGACGTCGCAGATCCTCCACCGCCTCCTTCACCCGTTGACACGCGTCCGCACGCGCCACGAGCACCGCGTCCCGCGTCGCGACCGCGACGATCCCTTCGAGCCCGATCCCGACGATCCGGACGCCGTCGCTGCGCAGCAGGCTGTCGCGGCACTCGATCGCGGTGGCGGTCGTGCTCACCGCGTTGCCGTCGCCATCCCGCGCGCCGCCTTGCCACACAGCGTCCCAGCTTCCGAGGTCCGACCAGTCCCCGGAATATGGCATGACGCTCAGGTTTCCGGCCTTCTCCATGATCGCGTGGTCGATCGAGATGTCCTCGACACCGGCCCAGCACGTCGGGTCGAGCCGGGTGAAGCCGAGGTCGCAGACGGCCTCCGCGAGAGACGCCTCGACCGCCGTCAGCATCTCCGGCGCATGCGTCTTGAAGGCCTCGACGACGGCCTCGACCGACATCAGGAAGATGCCGGCGTTCCAGAGATGACGTCCGCCCCGCACCAGTCCGGCCGCCAGTTCCGCATCCGGCTTCTCGACGAAGGCGCGCAGCGGCAGCGGCGATCCCGAAGCCGGGTCCGATCCGCTCTCGAGTTCGAGATACCCGTAGCCGGTCTCGGGCCGGGTCGGCGCGATCCCGAAGGTGACGAGGCGACCGTCGCGCGCCGCCGGTGCCGCGCTGGCGACGGCCGACCGGAACCGGTCTGCCTGCGGGATCGCGTGGTCGGACGGCGCGAGCAGCATCAGGGCGCCGGGGTCCGCGCCGCGGATCAGAAGCGCCGCCGCGAGCGCCGCCGGCGCCGTGTTGCGGCCGTCGGGTTCGATGACAATGGCTCCCGGATCCAGCCCGCAGTCCGCGACCTGCTCCGAGACGATGAAGCGGAACGCGTCACCCGTCACCACGACGGGAGGGGCGAACCCTGCGCCGGAGAGGCGGCGCACCGACGCCTGGAACAGGCTCTCCTCGCCGAGCAGCGGCGTGAACTGCTTCGGGTAGCCCTTGCGGGAAATCGGCCAGAGCCGGGTCCCGCTGCCGCCGGCAAGGATCACCGGGTGAATGCGCTGGTCTGTCATGTGTCCCTCGCGGACTGAAACATCGACGGATCGGGGTCTGGGATCATTCCGCGGCCACTCCCGCCGCGTCGTAGATCAGCTCCGACACCGCCGCAACCTTCTCCTCCAGGAGCGTGCGATCGCCGCGCGTCTCGACGTTCAGGCGCAGAAGCGGCTCCGTGTTCGAGGCCCGGAGGTTCATGCGCCAGTCCGGGAACGTCAGGCTGAGCCCGTCGAGACGGTCGACATCGACCGCCTCCGCGCCGAGACGCTCCTCCACGGCTGCGAGGGCGGCTCCCGGGTCGGGAACCTTGAAGTTGATCTCGCCAGAGGACGGGAAACGCTTCCGCATCTCGGCGACATGCGCCGAGAGCGGGCGCCCGCTCGCCGCAAGCAGGCTCAGCACCAGCACCCACGGGATCATGCCGCTGTCGCAGTGGAAGAACTCCCGGAAATAGTGATGCGCCGACATTTCACCGCCGTAGACCGCCCCGGCCTCGCGCATCCTCGCCTTGAGGAACGCATGGCCGGTGCGCGAGAGGACGCGCCTGCCGCCGCCCGCGTCTATGGCGTGCGTCGTCGCCCAGACAAGCCGCGGATCGCAAACGATCGTCGCCCCCGGCTCCCTCGCGAGCGCCGCCTCCGCGAGAAGCGCGACGACGTATTCGCCATCGACGAAATCGCCGCGCTCATCGAAGAAGAAGCACCGGTCGAAATCGCCGTCCCAGGCCAGGCCGAGATCCGCTCCCTGCGCCCGCACGGCCATGGCCGTCGCCTCCCGGTTCTCCGGCAGGAGCGGGTTCGGAATCCCGTGTGGGAAGGACGGGTCCGGCTCGAAGTGCAGCCGCGCGACATCGATCCGGGCGCCCTGCGCGGAAAGCCGATCGAGCACGGCGTCGAAGGCGGCGCCCGCCGTGCCGTTGCCGGCATTCGCGAGGATCCGGAACGACCGGCCCGCAAGATCCCCCGAGAGAGCGGCGACCCGCGCCGCATAGGCCGGGCGCGTCTCGACAAGACTCTTAATGCCCGGCGTCGACGCCACGGACCAGTTGCCGTTCTCCGCGACGGCCCGAATCCGCGGCAGTTCGTCCTGCGGATCGATGGGGCGCGATCCCGGCCCGACGAGCTTCATGCCGTTGTAGTCGATCGGGTTGTGCGACGCCGTCACCATGATCCCGCCGTCGGCTTCGAGATGACCTGTCGCGAAATACACCTCTTCGGTGCCGCAAAGGCCGATATCGGAGACGTTGGCCCCGGTCGACGTCAGCCCCTCGATCACCGCCGCCTTCAGCGCCGGGCTCGTGGCCCGGGCATCGTGGCCGACGACGACGTGCCGCGCCCCGATCACCTCGGCGAACGCCGCTCCGATGCGCTTGGCGATGGCGACGTCCAGCGTCTCACCGAGCCGGCCGCGGATATCGTAGGACTTGAAGCAGTCGAGCTTCATCACGGCAACTCCCTCGCAGTGCGATCGCAACGGCCGGATCGGGCACATGCTTCTGCAGAAGAGCATGGCGGCACGCGACGCCTTCGGCAACCACCTCCCCGCACATCTCGCGCGCGGGAACCTTCGTCACCCAATCAGCTTCTCCCTGGCCTATTTCGCCCCGAACCCGCTCAACACGACACCGACCGTCTTTCTCAGGATGAAGATATCGAGCGTGAGGCTGGCGCGCCGCGCGTAGAACCGGTCGTAGCGCACTTTCCGCGCGACGGCGCCCGGGCTGTCGGCATAGCCGGAACGGACCTGCGCCAGCCCGGTGATCCCCGGCTTGCGAAGCAGCCGGTCCCGGTAATGCGGCACCGACCTCGCATAGGCAGAGGCATGATCGAACGCGTCGGGCCGGGGCCCGACGAGGCTCATCTCGCCGCGGAGCACGTTGACGAAATTCGGCAACTCGTCGATCCGGTAGCGCCGCAGGATAGCCCCCAGCGGTGTGATCCGGTCGATCTCGAGCGGCGCGTCATGCGGCCGCAGTGCGACCGGATCCGCCGACATCGTCCGGAATTTCAGGAGCATGAACGGCCGTCCGCCCTGTCCCATCCGGATCTGCCGGAAGAACAGGCGCCCGGGGTTCAGGAACGGGTTGAGAACGAGGAGGACGATCGCCACCGAGCCGACGAGCACCATCGCCGTCACCGCGAGGACCACATCCCCGGCACGCTTCAGCAAAGCACCCTGTCCCGGCACCGCCCGGACAAGCGCGCCCTCTGTCAGGGAAACGGCACGGGTTTCGCGGCCGACCCCGATGGCGTCCATTCGTGACACTGTCTGCTCGATCTTTCGTCTTTTGTTCTGCTTATCCGGACGATCGCATCGTCGGCAAGCCCGACGCGGAGCGGGCCGATTCGCGACCGTCCCGGTGTTGCAGCGATCGCACGGGTGAGGGCGGTCCGGCGGGTCGGCCCTCCTCCGCTACTTCTGGTAGTAGTCGCGGAACCAGCCGACGAAGGCGCGGATACCGTCGCGGATGTCGGTCTGCGGACGATAGCCGGTGAGGGTCTGCAGGAGCGTCGCATCCGCCCAGGTCGCCGGCACGTCGCCCGGCTGGATCTCCATGTAGTTCCGAACGGCCTCGACCCCGAGTTCCGCCTCGATCGCATCGACGAAGTCCAGAAGGCGCACCTTTTCGGAATTGCCGATGTTGACGATGCGGAACGGCGCGACGGGCGACAGGCTGTCTCCCGCGGGAACGTCGCCGGGCGATGCGGGCCGCTCCGGCACGGCGTCGATCAGCAGCCGGATGCCGCGGACCAGATCCTCCACGTAGGTGAAGTCACGGTACATCTCGCCGTGATTGTAGATGTCGATCGGCCGGCCATCGAGGATCGCGTCGACGAACTTGAACAGCGCGAGATCGGGACGTCCCCAGGGTCCGTAGACGGTGAAGAAACGGAACATGGTCGTCGGCAGGTTCCAGAGATGGGCATAGGCATGCGCCATGCTCTCGTTGGCCTTCTTCGTCGCGGCATACATGGTCAGTTGCGTGTCCGCCTTGTCTGTCTCGGCGAACGGCATGTCCGTGTTCGCCCCGTAGACCGACGACGTCGAGGCCATCAGCAGGTGCCGCACCGCATGGCGCCGCGCGGCCTCCATCACGTTGAAGGTTCCGATGACGTTGGCGTCGATATAGGCGCGCGGGTTCTCGATCGAGTAGCGCACGCCGGCCTGCGCCGCGAGATGCACGATCACGTCGGGTGCGAAGTCGTCGATCGCACGGGACACCGCCGGCTCGTCCTCGAGCATCGCCTCGACCGCGGCGAAGCGTTCGTTCTGCAGCAGGATCTGATGCCTGCGGCGCTTGAGCGCCACATCGTAGTAGTCCGTCATCCCGTCGAGGCCGCGCACATCGAAGCCCTCGTCGAGAAGACGTCGGGCGAGGTGGAAGCCGATGAAACCGGCGGTTCCGGTCACGAATGCCCTTGTCATTCTCTACATGCGCCCTCGGTTCCGGTGCGCAGACGCCCCGTAAGCCGAGTTGTCGCCCCTGCGGAGCATGGATGCAACCTCGCTCGGCGCCGCACGCGCCGCGCAAGGCACGCGCAGCGGACCCAGACGGCGTCTCGGGCGTTGAGACCGAAACAATGGACAGGAGAAGGAATGACACCCCCCGACGCAAATCTCGAGAAGCAGAAACGCAGACATCGCCCGGCGCTGATCGCGATCGCCGCGGTCGTCATCTTCGCGGTGCTGACGCTCGGCATCCGGTACTTCTACGCGACCGATCCCGACAACACGCAATTCGATGCGGTTCCGGTGGAGATCGACGGCGAGTGATCCACCGCCGGCGCCGGACGGGGCCTACGGCCCCTGACCGGTGTCGTCGGAAGCGTCGTCTCCTCCCAGCCAGGCCTTGGTCCGCCGTTCGACCGTCTTGACGAGCCGGATGACGATCAGGGCGAGAAGCGTCGTCAGGATGCCCATCAGCCACATGCCCAACCCGATGCTGAGGCCCACCGCCGCCGTCAGCCAAAGGCTCGCGCCGGTGGTGAGGCCCTTCACCTTGCCCTTCGAGAAGACGATCATCCCCGCCGCGAGGAAGGCCACCCCGCTGGTGACCGCCTCGACGATCCGGATCGGGTCCATCGCGACGCGATCCGACGAGGTGTCGCCGCGGGCGACGAGTTCCAGCATGATCAGGCAGTAGAGCGTCGCGGCGAGCCCGACGAGCATGTGAGTGCGCAGCCCCGCAGGGCGGTCACGCACCTCGCGCTCGAAGCCGATCAGGCCGCAGAGAACGACCGCCCCCATCATGCGCAGGAACGCGACCTCCCACGGCAGGCCGGAGGTGCCGGTCAGCTCCTCGATCGCGTTCTGCAGAATCTGGTTCACGTGAAGGAAACCGGCCCCCGGATCAGGAAGTTCCGTCCTGCGCCTCGGTGATCGGCTCGTGCGCCACCTCCCGCTTGACCTGCCCCCAGGCGAGAAGCGTGAAGATCGCCGTGCCGCCGATCACGTTCCCGGCGAGAACCGGCAGGAAGAAGCCTCCCGCCGCGTCCTGCAGGGACAGGTGTCCCGTCCAGAGGAGGTAACCCATCTCGACCGATCCCGCGACGATATGCGCGAAATCGCCCGCGGCGATCAGCCATGTGAACGACACGACGATGAAGAAGGCGTTGCCTTCCGCCGACGGCATCATCCACACGATGGAGGCGAGAATGACGCCTGCCGGGATGGCGGCCACGAACGCCTCCAGCGGCGCGAACCCCATCGCATGAAAGGAGAGATCCTCGAGCACCTGCGCGAGATCGGCCGCGAGCAGATTCGTCCCGGCGAGGAAGCCCGACGCCGTCAACGCGCCCACCACGTTCGCGGACAGAACGACCGTCCAGAGCCGGACCATACGCCAGAGCAGAGTGCCGTTCGGCCGCGCGACGACCGGAAGCACGGTGGTGATCGTGTTCTCGGTGAAAAGCTGCATCCGGCCGAAGATCACGATCATGAACCCGAGCGAATAGCCGAGGTTCTCGACAAGAAACGCCCAGTCCGCATCCGGAAGATGCAGCCGGAGCACGGCCTCCGCCAGAACGGAGAAACTGATGAGAATGCCCGCGGCGATGGCGGACCAGACCAGCGACAGCACCGGACGCTCGAGTTCTTCCTCGCCGTCGCGCCGGATGACCTCGTAGATGAGCCGCGCCGACAGCCGTGTCGCCCTGGAGACGGACTGTTCCTCCGCCTCGTGCCGGATCGTGTCCGGCGGCTCGTGCGCCCCGGAGGTGCTGTCGTTCTCGTCTGCCATGAGACGGAAAACGCCTCCTCGCCCCGACGGTTCCCGTTCAGGAACAACCGCCTGCGACCGGGCGTTGAGCATTTTTCGTCCGGAGCCCGTTCGCCTGAAAGCATGACATCCCGCGTGAAAACCGCTCGTCCAACCCGATGACACGCACCGGCCTCGGTCAGAGGGGGCAGGCGGCCGCCTCCGTCACGGCCCGGCGCCGCGTCGTCGCGCGCGCGCTCGTCAAGCAGTCCTTCGTGCTGGCCGTCGTCCCCGCCCTGCCTGCGGCCGTCGCGGCGGCGGAGGGCGAAATCGCCCTGTCGGTCGCGCTGGCTGTCCCGGCCGCCCTGCTCGCGGCGCTCGGCCTGATCGCGCGGCGGATCGAGATCGACGCCGACCTTCGGCGCATCGAGGCCGTCGTCACGCTCTCGCTGGTCTTCGTGTGCTCCGCGGTCGCCATTCTTCCGGGCTTCATCGTCCTCGGCATGCCTCCGCTCGACGGCTTCTTCGAGGGCGTCTCCGGCATCACGACGACCGGCCTCAGCGTGGCGCGCGGCACCGAGGACTGGCCCTGGTCCGGTCACTTCCTGCGCGCGTGGACGCAATGGTGCGGCGGCGTCGTCGTCTCGGTCGCCGGGGTCGCGCTGCTGATGGGCGCGGGACGCGCCGCGCGCGTCATGGGGCAGCAGAGCGTGGGCGACCTCGGCTACGTCGCCTCCACGCGCGTGCAGGCACGCGTGATCCTCATCGGCTACTCGGCCCTGACCGCCATCGGCATCGCCGGATGCCTGATCCTGCTGCCGGGCTTCGAAGGCCCGCTCATCGCCCTCGCGGCGGTCTCGACGGGCGGCTTCACGCCACGGCCGACAAGCCTCGCGGAGTACGCGCTTGCGGGTCAGGTCTTCACGATGGCGCTCTGCGTCGCCGGGGCGGTATCGCTCCTGTTCTACGCGCAGGCGCTGCGCCGCGGCCCCCGCGTCGCGCTGCGCAAAGGCACCGTTCCCGTCACACTGGCGCTCATCTTCGGCGGCGCCGCGATCTTCGCCGCCGCTGACGTCGTCCTTCTGGGCTGGGATCCCGCCCGGCTCGTCCCCGGCGTCCTGAACTTCGTGAGCGCCCAGACCACCGCCGGGTTCTCGGCGGCTCCCGTCCTCTCCGCCGGGGCGCCCGTGATCCTCCTCATCCTCGCGATGGTCCTCGGCGGCGACGTCGGCTCGACGACCGGCGGGATCAAGGCGGCGCGGACGATCACCCTGGCGAAGATGATCGGGCTCGTGTTCCTGCGCCTGCGCCTCCCCGACCGCGCCGTGACGCATGTCAGGATCGGCGGGAAGCGGGCCGAGGTGGACCAGCTCATCCTCGCGACCGCCCTGCTCGGCATCTACCTGATTTCCGCCCTCGTGTTCTGGCTCGCGCTGATGGCGGGCGACCACGAGCCGCTCGTGGCGCTGTTCGACGCCGTCTCGGCGCTGTCGGGCGTGGGCCTCAGCACGGGCGTCATCGGGCCGGACCTTCCCGCCGCGCTCAAGGTCCTCACGATCGGCGCGATGATGCTGGGGCGGCTCGAGTTCTTCGCCTTCATCGTCCTGTTCCTGCCCTCCACCTGGATATCGAGGAGATAACACATGCACGTCACCGTCCTCGGCGCCTCACGCTTCGGCGTCGCGACCGTCAAGAAGCTGATCGAAGAAGGCCACGAAGTCGTGCTGATCGACGAAAGGCGCGACGTGCTCGACGACCTCGCCGACGATCTCGACTGCGGCATGATCGCCGGCGACGGAACCCTTCCCTCGACGCTGCAGTCCGCCTACGGCGACGGCTCCGACGCGCTCCTCGCCCTCACGAACGAGGACAACGTCAACATCCTGGCCGCCGTCGTCGCCCGGTCGATCGGATACGAAAGGGTGGTCCCGCAGATCGTCCGGCCGGAGCTTCTGTCGGTGGTCGAGCAACTGGAACTCGACGACCGCATCGCGCCGCACGAAAGCGTCGCACGGGCGATCGTGGCGGGGCTGACGCAGCACAGCGAGGTCGAAACCGACCAGACGCTCCACCACGGGCTGCGCATCGTGACGCACAAGATCCCCGGCACGCTCGCGGACAAGCGCATCGGCGAACTCGACTTGCCGGAGGGTGCCCGTCCGGTGGCGCACATTCGCGGCGACGACGAACAGATGGCGGAAGACGACATCGTGCTCGCCGAAGGCGACCGCCTCGTGCTGATCGCGAAGGAAGACGCCACGGAGGACCTGAATTCCCTGTTCAAGGAAGGCTGACGCAGCATGTCTCCGTGAAACTCCAAGAGCGCCGCGCGGGCAGGCCGCGCACATCAGTCACATGCCTCCCGGCAGCCGTCCCGGGAACCATCGTCGTTCCGGATCGCCCGGCCACGGGCGACCGGCGCCGCTCACTTGTCCGGGGCGTCCTTGGCCAGAGTGGACTTCGGCGCGTTCTCGTCCCGCATCCTCTTCTCGGTGCGGCGTTTGCTGACAAGCGCGAAAACGAGCACGGCGAGCAGCGTGAACAGGGCCAGAAAGATGATCAGAATGTCGATGTCCATGAGTGAACTCCTGTTTCCGTTCGGGTGTCCAACACACGCCGGGACGGACCGTTCCGAACGATCTTGTGGGGCCGGAAGTCGCGGTGGCTAGGGATTGATGGCGCAGACAAGACAGTGCCGGCCTCGGCAGTTCAGACTACGCGGGCGATCATTCCCCAGCATCCATAGGTTCCCGGAGCGCGGACCGTGACGTACCGGGAATGTGACGATCAGACCGTTTCTTCCGCGACGGCGAAGCATTCCGCAAAGCCGGTCTTCGTGGGGACGGCCGGAGGAATACTCTGCCTGCAGACCGTCATCGCCACGGGACAGCGCGGATGGAAGGCGCAGCCCGGCGGCGGATCGATCGGGTTCGGGATCTCTCCCTCCACGCGTTTGCGACCGCGGCCACCGGCCGCGAGATCGGGAACCGCGTCGAGAAGCATCCGCGTGTAAGGGTGCTGCGGATCCCGGAAGAGCGCCTTTCCGTCCGCGACCTCGACCAGGCGACCGAGGTAGAGAACGCCGATCCTGTCGGCCATGTGATGCACCACGCTCAGGTCATGGCTGATGAAGAGATAGGTGAGGCCCATTTCGTCCTGGAGATCCCGCATCAGGTTGAGGATCTGCGCCTGCACCGAGACGTCGAGCGCCGACGTCGGCTCATCGCAGACGATGAATTCGGGCCGGGACGACAGCGCCCGTGCGATCGCTATCCTCTGGCGCTGGCCGCCCGAGAACTCGTGCGGGAACTTTTCGGCGTCTCCGGCAGAGAGCCCGACGGTATCGAGGAGCCGGCCCACCTCGCGCGACGTCTCCGCGCCGCGGGCGATGCCGAAGGTGCGCAAGGGTTCGGCGATGATGTCGCCCACGCGCCAGCGCGGATTGAGGCTCGCGTAAGGGTCCTGAAAGATCATCTGGAAGCGCCGGCGCTGCGAGCGGAGGTCTGACGGCGACAGCGCCGTCAGATCCTTGCCGTCGAAGCGGATGTGCCCGCCGCTCGCCGCGAGAAGCCCGACGACCATCTTGGCGATCGTGGACTTGCCCGACCCGGATTCTCCTACGAGCGCGAAGGTCTCGCCTCTCCTGATGTCGAACGATACGTCGGCCACCGCTGTCAGGAATTGCCGCTCCTCGCGTTCGATCACGCGGTTGAGCCAGGGCTTCGACACGTCGAAGCGCCGCCAGAGGTTTTCGATCCGCAGGAGTGGCTCAGCCATGCGCCGCCTTCTCCTCCTCGTAGAGCCAGCACGCCACGCGCCGACCAGCCGGCCGGTGGAGCGCCTCGGGCCTGTCGGTCCGGCACCTGTCGAAGGCGTGGGGACAGCGCGGATTGAAGGCACAGCCTGGCGGGATCGCGTCCAGACGCGGCATCGCGCCGGGGATCTGGACAAGCCGGTCGCCCGTGTCGCTGATCGCTGGAATCGACCCCATCAGCCCCTGCGTGTAGGGGTGTTCGGGCCGGTCGATGATGTCGCGCACGGGGCCGATCTCGGCGAGGCGACCGGCGTACAGGACGGCGACCCGGTCGGCGGTCTCGGCGATCACGCCCATGTCGTGGGTGA
>CAYTBD010000001.1:12210-36361 GCA_964435755.1 uncultured Rhodobacterales bacterium | reverse complement strand
GACGGGACGTCGAGCAGATCGTCCGCGACCTCGTCGAGACCGCCATCACCGATACCCGCGAGTACATGCGGGATGACGTGAAGAGCCGCGCCCACGAAAATGCCGAGAACCGGGTGATCGAGGCCATCGCAGGCAAGGATGCGCGCGGCCAGACCCGCGAGATGTTCCGCAACAAGCTCAAGCGCGGCGAACTGGACGACACGGTGATCGAGTTCGAACTCACCGATACCTCGAGCCCCTTCCCGATGATGGAGATGCCGGGCATGCCCACCGGCCAGGGCGGCGGCATGATGAACCTCGGCGACATCTTCGGAAAGGCGTTCGGCGGCCGGAAGGTCCGCAAGAAGATGACGGTCGCCGAAAGCTACGACACGCTCCTCGCCGAGGAGGCCGACAAGCTTCTGGACGACGAGACGGTGCAGAAGGCCGCTGTCGAGGCGGTGCAGGAGAACGGGATCGTCTTTCTCGACGAGATCGACAAGGTCACCGCCCGCGCCGAGACGCGCGGCGCGGACGTGAGCCGCGAGGGCGTGCAGCGTGACCTTCTGCCTCTGATCGAGGGGACGACCGTGTCGACCAAGTACGGACCGGTGAGGACCGACCACATCCTCTTCATCGCTTCTGGCGCCTTCCACATCGCCAAGCCGTCGGATCTGCTGCCCGAGCTTCAGGGCCGGCTGCCGATCCGCGTGGAGCTCCGCGCGCTGACCGAGGGTGACTTCGTCCGCATCCTGACCGAGACCGACAACGCGCTGACCCGTCAGTACACCGCGCTCATGGCAACCGAGAGCGTCGAGGTCGCCTTTACGGACGACGGCATCGCCGCGCTCGCCAAGATCGCCGCCGACGTGAACCAGTCGATCGAGAACATCGGCGCGCGCCGGCTCTACACGGTGATGGAGCGAGTCTTCGAGGAACTGTCCTACACCGCCCCCGACCGATCGGGCGAGACCGTCACGGTGGATGCCGCCTTCGTCGACGACAACCTCGGCGAATTGATGAAATCCGCCGACATCAGCCGCTACGTCCTCTGATCTACTTCCGACGTCCGAGATACACGTAGTAGGCGCCCGCTCCTCCGTGCCGCGGATGCGCCGCGGTTACCTGCAGGACCAGCGGCCGCATCGCGCCCGAGGTCAGCCATTGCGGTACCTGGTGGCGGAGGACGCCGGGGCGGACGGGAATCGGGCCCGCGTCGTCGCGCGTCCTGCCCTTGCCCGTGATGACGAGGACGAGCCGGAGGCCACGTGAATGACTGTCCGAGATGAAGCGGATCAGGGCCGGGTGCGCCGCGGCGAGCGTCATACCATGCAGGTCGATCCGCGCCTCGGGGGAAAGCTTGCCGCGCGTGAGTTTCCGGTGCGCCTTTCGATCCATCCGCACGGGCTGCTCGTTCAGCACCGATGCGAGAGGGCTGGCAAGGTCGTGGCCCGGAGGCCGCATGTCCGCGCCCTCCCCGATCGTGAATGGCGCGGTCGGAGTTTCGGGAGGTTGGGGCCTCGGCGTGGCGGCCGGTTTCGCAGGCGCCGGGGCCGACTTCTTCTTTTTCGGGTGAAGCGGATCGGTTCTGGCCGCGATCTGCTGCCAAAGCGCTTCCTCTTCAGGCGTCAGCCCGCGCGGACCCTTCCGGCGCGACATGGGCCTCAGCCCTCCGGGGCCAGTCGGAAGGCCGTCTCGATCGGGAGGAGCACGACCATCCGTCCGCCGTCGCGGATGCGCCCCGCCTTCTGGCCGGCGGCATATCCGGTTCCGACGAAGACATCCGCCCGCTGCGCCCCCTTTATGGCCGAGCCGGTGTCCTGCGCGATCATCAGTCGTTTCAGCGGGTCCTTGCCACCCTTCTCGATCCAGACCGGCGCGCCGAGCGGAACATATGCGGGATCTGCCGCGATCGTCCGCATGGGCGAGATCGAGCGATTCATCGCGCCAAGCGGGCCGCGCTCGGGCGGCACGTCGTTCACCTCCCGAAAGAAGATATACGAAGGATTGTGCTGAAGAAGCTCCCGGCCCGCCGCAGGGTTGTCGCGGACCCACCGGCGGATCACGGCGGCCGAGACCTGATGCGACTGAAACACGCCGCGTCGGACAAGCTCCGTTCCGACCGACCGATAGCTGTGCCCGTTGCGTCCGCCGAATCCGACACGGATCGCCCGGCCGTCTGTCATGCGGATCCGGCCGGACCCCTGCACCTGGAGAAAGAAGACCTCGACCGGATCGGCGAGCCACGCGATCTCCAGCCCGCGTCCGTCGAGAACCCCGCCGTTCTCTATTTCGGCACGCGTCAGCCACTGGCCGCCCCGTGACGCTTCTGCCGGCAGACGGTAGATGGGATACCGGAAGCGGGCGGTGGGCACGGCACTGCCTTCAAGTTCAGGCTCGTAATAGCCGGTGAAGAGCCCGGGGTTGCCGTCGGACACCACGACAGGGCGAAAGAAGATCTCGAAGAACTGCCGCGCGTCCCTCGCACCATGGTCCGCGTAGGCGCATATCGACCCCCATTCGGGGCCATTCATGTCCGGGCAGGTTTCGAGAAAAACAGCCAAAGCCGCCTCGTGGTCGTCATCCGACCAGCCATCGAGGTCGCTCCAGTCGAGAACCGAGTAGGATGGATCGGCAGAGGCGGGGCCGGACATGATCGCCGCGACGGCAATCGCCGCGCCCAGCCGCCGGATCATTCGCCGGTCGCGACCAGGTACCAGTTGGGGTCGTCTGCCCCCATGCGACGCGAGAATGTCCAGACGTCCTTCTGGCGCTTGATCTCGTTCGGATTGCCCTCGACGATCTCGCCTTCCGCATTCTTCACAACCGACGTCAGCTCCCCGACGAACCGCACCGTCATTTCGCCTTCGCCGGTGTCGCGGTCGTAATTCGCCGTCACGAGAGAGACGTCACGCACTCCCACGAAGTCGGCCTCGATGCTGAGACCCTGCGCTTCGCGCTGGGCAATGACTTCCTGAAAAGCCTCGGAAACATCGGGCGAGAGAAAGTCCTTCACCTCGGACATGTCGCCATTCTCGAACCCCATCAGGATCATCTCGTAGGCGCCCTTGGCCCCGTCGAGAAACTCGGCCACCGAGAACCCCGGTTCGGCCATCTTCATGGCAGCGAGAGCCTTGGCGGCTTCCGAGCCATCGGCGACGTGATCAGTGATGTCGCGGTCGGGCCCGCCCTCGATCACATCGAACTCCGGCCGGCCGCGGCGTTGCGGGCCGGCCTTGTCAGACACGCTCACGGGCGGCTTCTCGAAGCCGTCGCGTGTTCCCAGAACGCTCCGCAGCCGGATGATCAGGAATACCGCTATCCCGGCAAGCACCAGGAGCTGAATGATTGCGGAACTCATCTGAACCTCATTATTGCGGTGCATGGTGGCATCGTCGCCGTGCCGGACTTATGTAGGGGCAACACCGGATCAAGTCCACCGCGACACGTCGAAAGGCGCCCCTTCATGTGGCTCTTCATTCTGTTTATCGCCGTTCCTCTGATCGAGATCGCTCTGTTCATTCAGGTCGGCGGTCTGATCGGGCTGTGGCCGACGCTTGGCATCGTCGTTCTGACGGCGATTCTCGGCACATGGCTGGTCCGCTCGCAGGGCCTTTCGGAATTGAACCGCCTGCGCACGTCTTTTCAGGATCTCCGGGATCCCACCGAACCTCTGGCGCACGGGGCAATGATCCTCGTCTCCGGTGCGCTCCTGCTCACTCCGGGGTTCTTCACCGATGCGGTCGGTTTCGCGTTGCTGACGCCGCCGGTGCGCCACGCTCTACTGCGTTATATCCGGTCTCGCATCCGGGTGGAGAGGTTCGAGTACGGCACGCCGCCGCCTCCGCGGAACCCCGACATCATCGACGGCGAGTACGAGGACGTGACGCCTCCGCCAAAAGCGTCGACACATGAACCCTCCGGCTGGACTAGGCATTGAGAGCCGCGCGCGGCTTTGCTACAGACGGCCGATCCTGAATTGAGCTTGGAGGGCCGACATGGCCGAGACGGAAAACGGCGCATCCGGCGACGGCGGCGCGACGCAAGATGCGACGCAACCGCAACTCAAGATGAACATTCTCGGGCAGTACATCCGGGATCTGTCCTTCGAGAATGTAGTCGTCCAGAAGGGAATCCAGGGCGACATGCAGCCCGAAATCCAGGTGCAGGTCAGCCTGGACGGGAAAAAGAGGCCGACGGAGAATCAATACGAGGTCATCAGCAAGTATGTGGTGACGTCGACCAACAAGGCGGACGGAGCTAAGCTCTTCCTGCTCGAACTGGAGTATGGCGGCATATTCCAGATCGAAGGCGTTGCGGAGAACCAGCTTCATCCTTTCCTGATGATCGAGTGCCCGCGAATGCTGTTCCCCTTCGCGCGCCGGATCATCAGCGATGTGACACGTGACGGAGGCTTCCCGCCGGTCAACGTGGACAACATCGACTTCGTGAACCTGTATCGCCAGCAGCTCCTCGCGCGGCAGGCGCAGCAGAAGCCGTCGGATCAGCCGGTAAGCTGAACGTTTTCGCCGGCTGCCCAGAGTGCATCGGGACCAAGACGTTCGACGAACGCGCGATGAGCGTCCTCTTCCGCCTCGGTAATCCGGGGCGGAAGCTTCTTCCGGCGAGGTTGAGGCCGCCATGCCGTCCCCGAGGTGTCTTCGCTGTCGGCCGAGTACCCTCCTCCCAGCACGAGGCCTGGTTGGCGACCACCGATCAGCTCAAGATAGACCTCCGCCAGGATCTCGCTGTCGAGAAGCGCCCCGTGTAGGGTTCGCGCCGCGTTGTCGATCCCGAACCGGCGGCACAATGCGTCCAGTGAGGCTGGTGCCCCCGGAAATCGCTTGCGCGCGATCCCCAGCGTATCGATCGCCCGCTCGAAGGAGATCAGCGGGAGACCGATCCAGCCAAGCTCTGCGTTCAGGAATTTCATGTCGAAGGCGGCATTGTGGATCACGAGGCGCGCGTCGCCCACAAAGTCCAGAAACGCCTGCCCAACCATCCGAAAGACAGGCTTATCGCGCAGAAAATCATCGCCGAGCCCGTGGACCTCGAACGCCTCCTTCGGCATTCCGCGCTCCGGATTGATGTACTGGTGATACGTCCGGCCCGTCGGCATGTGATTGAAAAGCTCGACCGCGCCAATCTCCACGATCCGGTCCCCGCTTTCCGGTTCGAATCCGGTCGTCTCGGTGTCCAGCACGATTTCACGCATCGCGGATCTGTCCCCTTATTTGACTCAGGACATCCTGAACCGCGCCCCGTGCTTCTTCAAGAGTCCCCGATGGAATGACGTAGTCCGCGCGCGCCTGCTTCTCCGCATCCGGAAGCTGACGGGAAAGAATCGTCTGAAACCGCTCTTCTGTCATCCCGGGTCGGGCGAGGACCCGCGCGCGCTGCATCTCTGGCGGGGCGGACACCACGACAGTTGCATCGACTTCCGCGTTCCCTCCCGTCTCGAAAAGAAGCGGGACGTCGACCAGAACAATGTCGGCGTCCGTCGTCGCGATGAACTCGGCGCGATCCTGCGCGACCAGAGGATGCACCACCGCCTCGATCCGTCTCAAGGCGTCAGGGTCAGCTTCGATCCAGCGCTTCAGCTTTTCTCGGCTCACCTCCCCGTCAACCACCGCGTCCGGGCAAAGCGCGCGGATCTCCGGCACGGCTGCGCCCCCCTTTGCGTAGAGTCGGTGCACCGCATCGTCGGCATCCCAGATCGGCACGCCCTCATCAGCAAACATCTTCGCCGTGGTGCTCTTTCCCATGCCGATGGAACCCGTCAGTCCGATGACGAAGGGTCGGCTCATGCCGACAGGATCGTCTGTCTGAGGCCGTCATCCACCTCGGGCCGCACGCCGAACCAGCGTTCGAAACCCGGGACTGCCTGATGGAGCAGCATCCCCAGCCCATCGACCGTTCGGCATCCGGCCTCTCGCGCACGGCGCAGAAGCGTGGTCTCGATCGGGGTGTACACAAGATCTGTGACAACGGCGTCGGCCGACAAACCATCGAGGGGCACGCGAAACTCGCTCTTTCCCGTCATGCCGAGTGAGGTGGTGTTCACCACGGTCGCGGCACCGTCGATCGCGTTTCCCGCCTGCACCCACTCGTAGACGGCCACTTTCGTTCCAAACTCCTCGCGAAGCGCGTCCGCCCGCGTTCTGGTCCGGTTGCTGAGCCTGATCTCCTGGGCTCCCGCATCAAGAAGCGAGGCAACAACGGCCCTGGCGGCTCCGCCGGCTCCGAGAACGGCACAGGGGCCATCGTCCGCCTTCCAGCCCGGTGCACCCTGACGAAGGTTCTCGAGAAATCCATAGCCATCCGTGTTGTCGGCATGGATCTTTCCATCCTTTCGAAAGATCAGCGTGTTTACGGCACCGATCAACGCCGCGCGGTCGCTCACGATATCCGCGATCCGAAGCGCTGTTTCCTTGTGAGGGATGGTGACGTTGGCGCCGACGAACCCCATCTTCGGCATCGTGCGCAGGACATCCCCGAGATCCGCCTGCGCCACTTCCACCGGAACATAGTAACCCCGGATACCGTATTTCCTGAGCCAGTAGCCGTGCAGAGCTGGCGATTTGGAATGCGCTACAGGCGCCCCGATGACGCATGCGAGGGGTATGCTGTCGCTCATTTCGGCAACGTGCCTCTAAGCGTGAGATAGGACAAGACTTCTATCAGAGGCAAACCAAGAACGGAGAAGTAGTCGCCATCCACTCTCGAGAAGAGCCGCACCCCTTCCTCCTCGATCTTGTAGCCGCCGACCGAGTGGCGGATGCTTTCCCAGTTCCGCTCGATGTAGTCATCGAGATAATCGTCTGAGAAGTCACGCATGACGAGCCTGACCTGCCCTACATGACGCCAGACCGGGGCGCCGTCCTCGTAGATCACGGCTGCAGAAAGGAGACTGTGCCTCGTGTTGCGGAGCTGTCGAAGTTGCTGCCGTGCATCATCCGGGCTCGCGGGCTTCGAGAGGATCCTGTCTTCGAACGCAAGAACCTGATCGCATCCGAGAACCAGCGCGGCCGTCTCCCGCGCGGCCACCCTTCGTGCCTTCAAGTCGGCGAGGGCATCGGCGACGTCCCGCGGTGGCGCTCCCTCGCTGACAAGCGAGGCTTTCACGCCCTCTTCATCGACCCGAGGCACCGCGACATCGAATTCGACGCCCGCAGCCCGGAGAAGGCGCTGCCGGATCTCCGATCCGGATGCTAGAATGATACGGTCTGCCATGTGAGGAAGTCTGTGGGTTTCGCGAGGTGATCGCTCGGGACATCGCGGTGGTTTGAGCTCGGAACGCGATCTCTCGCCACATTCGCTGAGGTGTCAAGCTTCTAACCGCGTCTTATCCACTGTGGGCGCGCGATGCCCGATGACTGTGAGCATCACATGGAGACTTGGGAGCTGGGTTATTCTACCGCGTTTATCCCCCACTATATCATAAAGAATATATTATTTATCAATGTCTTGTGTGACATTTCCCCGTCATGCACGTAGCGCCACCCTCGTCATCCCCACCCATGCTCTCCTGAGGAACCCTGTGTGCAACCCGTGAATCCCACTTATCCCGTGCGCTACTGCATCATCATCTTTTCATTCTTCTTTTCTTTAATTTAAGAAGAGCGCACCTGAAAGCGTGGAGCCTATGATCGATTTCCTGATTTCGTTCTACCCCTGGACCAAGTCTCTGCATGTGATCTCGGTCATCGCCTGGATGGCAGGGTTGTTCTATCTGCCGAGACTCTTCGTCTATCACGTCGAACGCGTCGGTTCCGGAGGCGACACGGACGAGCTGTTCCAGACGATGGAACGGCGTCTTCTGAAGGCGATCATGAACCCTGCCATGATCGCGAGCTGGATTTTCGGCCTCATGCTCGTCTTCACGCCGGGCGTTGTCGACTGGACAGCCGTCTGGCCTTGGACGAAGGCGGCGGGAATCATCGGGTTGACATGGTTTCACATGTGGTGCGCGTCGCGTCGTAAGGACTTCATCGCCGACGCGAACACGCGAACGGGTCGCCAGTACCGCGTTATGAACGAAGTTCCGACATTGCTTCTGCTCGTGATCGTCTTCTCGGTGATCGTCCGCCCGTTCTGATCGAGATTGACTCGCGCCGTCGTGATGCCTAACTAACCCGAAGCGCGGCCGTCCGGCTGAACGCGTTTCCCATTTCTGAAAAGACTGCGCGGCCATCGGCCCGGTCATGAGGCACTTTCCATGAGCAACCGTCTGAACCTGTCCGATCTCAAGGCGAACAGCCCCAAAGAGCTTCTCTCGATGGCCGAGGATCTCGAGATCGAGAACGCCTCGACCATGCGCAAGGGCGACATGATGTTCGCGATCCTGAAGGAGCGGGCCGAGGAAGGATGGGAGATCGGCGGGGATGGTGTTCTCGAGGTCTTGCAGGATGGTTTCGGCTTCCTGCGCTCGCCCGAGGCCAACTATTTGCCGGGTCCGGACGATATCTATGTCTCGCCGGACATGATCCGGCAGTTCGCTCTCCGGACGGGAGATTCGGTCGAGGGCGTCATCCGAGCGCCGAACGACAACGAACGGTACTTCGGTCTCACGAAGGTTGAGAAAATCAACTTCGAAGAGCCGGAGCGGGCGCGCCACAAGGTCTCGTTCGACAACCTGACACCTCTTTACCCCGACGCGCGGCTCAGCATGGAAATCGAGGATCCGACGATCAAGGATCGCTCGGCCCGGATCATCGACCTGGTCGCTCCGATCGGTAAAGGTCAGCGAAGCCTGATTGTTGCCCCGCCGCGGACGGGCAAGACCGTCCTGCTTCAGAATATCGCGCACTCCATCGAGACGAACCATCCGGAGTGCTACCTGATCGTTCTCCTGATCGACGAACGTCCCGAGGAAGTCACGGACATGCAGAGGTCGGTGAAGGGAGAGGTGATTTCTTCCACCTTCGACGAACCCGCGACCCGGCACGTTGCGGTGTCGGAAATGGTGATCGAGAAGGCAAAGCGTCTCGTGGAACACAAGCGCGACGTCGTGATCCTGCTCGATTCGATCACGCGTCTGGGCCGCGCTTACAACACCGTCGTGCCCTCGTCGGGCAAGGTGCTCACCGGCGGCGTCGACGCGAACGCGCTCCAGCGTCCCAAGCGGTTCTTTGGCGCTGCGCGGAATATCGAGGAAGGTGGATCGCTCACGATCATCGCGACCGCGCTCATCGATACCGGCAGCCGGATGGACGAGGTGATTTTCGAGGAGTTCAAGGGAACTGGCAACTCCGAGATCGTTCTCGACAGGAAGGTCGCCGACAAGCGCGTCTTCCCTGCGATGGATATCCTCAAGTCCGGAACCCGCAAGGAGGAGCTTCTGGTCGACAAGTCGGACCTCCAGAAGACCTATGTTCTGCGGCGCATCCTGAACCCGATGGGAACGACGGATGCCATCGAGTTCCTGATCTCGAAGCTCAAGCAGACCAAGACGAACTCGGAATTCTTCGATTCGATGAACGCCTGATTCATTGTTTTAAAACAATGGCATGACTATTGATACGATCTTTGCTCTGGCCTCGGGTAGGGGTAAGGCCGGCGTGGCTGTCCTGCGTATTTCCGGACCGCGGTCTTACCAGGCCATAGAGGCGCTGGCAGGGGATGTACCGGCTCCGCGCCGGGCGTCCCTGCGCGTTCTGACGGGCGCGGACGGAAGACCGCTCGATGAGGCCCTCGTGCTGGTCTTCGAGAAAGGGCGAAGCTTCACCGGAGAGGAATCGGCGGAACTTCATCTGCATGGGAGCACCGCTGTTATCGGTCGTGTGCTTGGCGAGCTGGCGGACATGGATGGTCTTCGATTGGCCGAGCCGGGGGAGTTCACCCGACGTGCGCTCGAGAACGAGCGATTGGACCTCGCGCAGATCGAAGGCCTTGCCGATCTGATAGATGCCGAAACGGAGGCGCAGCATCGTCAGGCGCTTCGTGTGCTCTCCGGAGATCTCGGACGGCGGGCGGAGGCTTGGCGGAGCAATCTGATCCGTGCGGCAGCACTCGTCGAAGCGACCATCGACTTCGCTGATGAAGATGTCCCTGTGGATGTGGGTCCCGAAGTCACGGAGCTTGTCGATGGCGTGGTATCTGAACTACGGCGGGAAGCTGACGGCGCGCAGGTGGCCGAGAGGATCCGGGATGGCTTCGAAGTGGCCATCGTGGGGCGGCCGAACGCGGGAAAATCCACGCTCTTGAACGCGCTTGCGGGGCGGGATGCGGCAATCACGTCCGAAATCGCGGGAACCACACGCGACGTGATCGAGGTCCGTATGGACCTGCGTGGCCTACCTGTCACTTTTCTCGATACCGCTGGCCTGCGGGATACGCAGGACGCCGTCGAGGCCCTTGGCGTTGCGCGGGCGCGGGATCGAGCGCTTGCCGCCGACCTTCGTGTGTTTCTCCTGGAGGAGCCCGGCGAACGCCCTGGCCTTGACGCGGCGCCGGGGGACGTCTTCGTTCTCGGGAAATCCGACCTCAGAACGACGGAGGCGTTTGCGATTTCCGGAAAGACGGGCGCAGGAATCGCGGAACTGATTGCGACGATATCCGACACCCTTTCGGAGCGCGCGCAGGGTGCGGGTCTTGCGATCCGGGAGCGTCACAGACGAGCTTTGCAGGCCGCGATTTTCGCCCTGGAGGTGGCGCGGGCAGAGATAAGCGAAGGACACGACCGGGCTGAGCTTGCAGCGGAAAACCTCAGAACCGCGATACGTGCCCTTGACTCCCTCGTAGGCCGTGTTGATGTCGAGGATATTCTCGACGAAATCTTCGCGAGTTTCTGTCTGGGAAAATAGGAGTGTTTCACGTGAAACAACCCGACTTCGACGTCATCGTGGTTGGCGGAGGCCATGCCGGAGCTGACGCGGCGCATGCTGCGGCGCGTCTTGGCGCGCGAGTTGCGCTTGTCACCTTAACGAAGGCTGGCATCGGCGTGATGTCCTGCAATCCCGCGATTGGCGGCCTTGGCAAAGGCCATCTTGTACGCGAGATCGACGCGCTGGACGGGGTGATGGGCCGGGTCGCGGACAAGGCGGGTATTCAGTTCCGCCTCCTGAACCGACGAAAGGGCCCTGCTGTGCAGGGTCCGCGGGCACAGGCGGATCGCAAGATCTACCGAACGGGCATGCTCCGGGAAATCGAGAGCTGTCCCGGGCTTTCGATCGTTGAGGGCGAGGCGGTTGATCTCATCATGGACGGACATGTCGTCGCTGGTCTCATCTTGGCAGATGGGTCCAAGCTGTCGGCCAGAGCTGTCGTTCTCACCACGGGGACGTTCCTTCGCGGGATCATCCATATCGGTGACGTGTCCAGCGCAGGCGGGCGGATGGGCGAGCGCCCGTCGGTTCGTCTCGCGGAGCGCATCGATGAATTCGGGCTTCCCCTCGGGCGCCTCAAGACCGGAACGCCGCCGCGGCTCGATGGCCGGACAATTGACTGGGATGTTCTGGAGATGCAGCCGGGCGACGAGGATCCCACCCTGTTCTCCTTCCTGTCAGACCGACCGTTGGCGCGTCAGATATCCTGCGGAATCACGCATACGAATGCGCGAACGCACGACATCATCCGCGAGAATCTTGATCGCTCCGCGATGTACGGCGGGCGGATAGAGGGTGTGGGTCCACGCTACTGCCCGTCGATCGAGGACAAGGTCGTCCGTTTCGCCGATAAGGACTCGCATCAGATCTTCCTTGAACCAGAGGGGCTTGATGACGCCACCGTGTATCCCAACGGCATCTCGACATCGCTCCCCGAGGAGGCGCAAGAGCGCTACGTGCGCTCGATTCGGGGTCTTGAGGGCGTGAGGATTGTCCAGTCGGGCTACGCGATCGAATACGACTACGTCGATCCCCGCGCGCTGAGGCAGACGCTAGAGGTGCGGGATGTGCCCGGCCTTTTCCTGGCTGGTCAGATCAACGGAACGACAGGCTACGAGGAAGCGGCAGCACAAGGTGTTGTTGCAGGTCTCAATGGAGCCCTCAAAGCGTTGGGTCGTGAGGCCGTCGTGTTCTCGCGCCGTGAATCCTATATCGGCGTGATGATCGACGATCTGACGACGAGGGGCGTGTCCGAACCTTACCGGATGTTCACGTCCCGCGCGGAGTTCCGCCTGTCGCTTCGGGCTGACAACGCCGATCAGCGCCTTACACCGATCGGCATCGCGCTTGGATGCGTTGGCGAGACCCGGCGCAAGAACTTCACGGAAAAGATGGAGCGTCTCCGGGCGGGACGGGCCGCCTTGGAGACTCGGACCTGGACTCCGCGCGAGGTCTCGGCACATGGCGTGCGGATTGCCGCAGATGGAGCACGCCGCAGCGGATACGCGCTTCTCGGCTTTCAGGACGTGAGTTTTGAAACACTCGTGGAGATGGATCCATCGTTGTCATCCATTGATCCCGAAACGCGGGCGCAGCTGGAGCGGGACGCCCTTTACGCGAACTACATAGACCGGCAGACGCGCGATGTCGAAGCGATGCAGCGCGACGAGGCGCAGGAAATTCCGGAGACGTTCGACTTCGACTCCCTACAGGGGCTTTCCCATGAAATTCGTCAAAAGCTGACCGCTGCACGGCCCGAAACGCTCGCGCAAGCGGGCCGGGTCGAGGGCATGACGCCGGCCGCGCTTACGCTGATCCTCGCGCGCCTTCGCCAGACGCAGCGCAGGAGCGCATGAGCGATCCGCAGACGCGCCTCTCGCTTGAGAGTGTTTCACGTGAAACAATAGAGCGGCTGGAGATCTATGCGGACCTCCTCGAGAAGTGGAACTCAAGGATCAATCTTGTCGCCAAGCCGACGATCAAGGATCTTTGGTCGCGGCACATCCTCGATTCTCTGCAGTTGTTCGATCTCGCTGCGGACTCGGCGACGAGCTGGGCGGATCTGGGCAGCGGCGGCGGCTTTCCCGGCCTCGTCGTTGCGATTCTGGCGGCAGAGCGACGGCCGCAGCTTCGTGTGACCCTTGTCGAGAGCGATCAGCGAAAGGCGGTCTTTCTGCGCACCGTCGCGCGGAAAGCCGGTATCGAGGCGTCGGTTCTCGCCAAACGCATCGAGGCCATCGCGCCACTCGAGACGGACGTCCTTTCCGCCAGGGCGCTCGCCCCGCTTCCGGTGCTTCTGGGCCATGCGGAGCGGCATCTCGCCCCGGAAGGAATGGCGCTTTTCCCGAAAGGCGCTGGATGGCGACAAGAGGTGAAGGACGCACTTGAACACTGGCGGTTCCGCTGCGAAGACATAGCGAGCCAGACGTCCTCCGATGGCGCCATCCTGAGATTGGGAGAGATCGAACGTGTCTGAACCGACGCGCCCCGCGCAGCCCCGGATCATCGCCGTGACCAATCAGAAAGGCGGGGTGGGAAAGACGACGACGGCCATCAATCTTGGTGCGGCGCTCGCGGAAGAGGGTTTCAACGTCCTGCTCGCCGATCTCGATCCTCAAGGCAACGCCTCTACTGGTCTAGGTATTGAGCGCGACGACCGCGCTTACACGACATATGATCTTCTGCTTGAGGAAGTCTCGCTCGAGGATGTGATTCGGGAGACCCGGAGCGAAGGGCTATGGATCGCTCCGGCGACGACGGATCTGAGTTCGGCCGATCTTGAAATGGTTTCGAACGAGAAGCGCAGCTTCCTTCTCCGCGACGCGCTTCGGCAAAAGGCGATCGACAAGTGGGCCTTCGATTTTGTGCTGATCGACTGTCCGCCCTCGCTCAGCCTGCTCACGGTCAACGCCATGGTCGCGGCGGATTCGGTGCTGGTGCCGCTGCAAAGCGAATTCTTCGCTCTTGAGGGCCTTTCACAACTGATGCTCACGGTCCGGCAGGTCCGGGCTTCGGCGAATCCGAAGCTTCGGATCGAAGGAGTTGTGCTGACCATGTTCGACGTCAGGAACAACCTCAGCCAGCAGGTTGAACGTGACGCGCGCGACACGCTAGGAGAACTTGTCTTCCGCACGGTAATCCCCCGGAATGTCCGGCTGAGCGAGGCACCGTCCTTCGCCGTGCCGGTTCTGGAATACGACACGATGTCGAAAGGCAGCCAAGCATATCGCGCACTGGCGCAAGAGATGGTATATCGCTATGAACCAGCTACATCATGAGGTAGGGCTAACGCATGTCTGAACGTAAGCCGGAGCGCCGGGGGCTTGGACGGGGACTGTCGGCGCTGATGGCCGACGTGGCGCCCGCGGTTGAGCCTGGCGCGGCCTCCGCCAGGGCCGAACAGACCATTCCGATCGAGAAGATTTCGCCCAATCCGGACCAGCCGCGCCGGACCTTCGCGGAGGACGCGCTCGATGATCTCGCAAGCTCGATCCGCGAGAAAGGCATCATTCAGCCGCTGATTCTCAGGGTGGATCCGATCGATCCTGCAGGGTTCCAGATCGTTGCGGGGGAACGTCGCTGGCGCGCCGCGCAGCGGGCGCAACTCCACGAAGTGCCGGCCATCGTGCGCGACCTCGACGACACCGAGGTTCTTGAGGTCGCCATCATCGAGAACATCCAGCGCGCCGATCTCAACCCCGTCGAAGAAGCTTCGGGATACCGACAGCTGATGGAGCGCTTCGGACATACACAGGAAAAACTGGCGGACGCGCTTGGCAAGAGCCGGAGCCATATCGCGAACATGCTTCGTCTTCTGAACCTTGGGCCCGAGCCCCTGGGTCTTCTGCGCGACGGAAAGCTGACGACGGGCCACGCCCGTGCACTCCTCACAGCGACCGACCCGATCGCGCTGGCGCGCAAGATCGTGGCCGAGGGACTTTCGGTGCGGGAGACCGAGCGTCTGGCCAAGGAGCCGGCAAAGCAGGCGAGTGGGCCCAGACAGAACCGCCCTTCGGAAAAGGACGCCGATACACGGCTGCTTGAGAAGGACCTGCATGCGGCGCTTGGCATGAAGGTGTCCATCGAACATGAGGCCGGGGGCGATTCCGGAAAGCTGACGATTCGCTATACGTCGCTGGAAGACCTTGACGAGGTGTGCCGACGCCTGTCGATCATGGGGAACGTTCTGGCCGATTAGGCCAGGAGTTCCGCAATCAGGCGATTGAGGACGAGGCGGCCAGACGGCGTTGCGATCAGCTTTCCGTCGCCGGAGGTTAGCATACCCAGTGAACACAAGTCTCTGATTTTGTGTGATTTTTCAGAACTCGCGGTGACGAGCGCTTCCGGAATCCCCTCGGACAGACGCAGACCCATCATTATGGCTTCGGCCCGTATGTCTTCCGGGGAAATCCTCACGCGGCCGCTCTCGCCCGACCCTGTCGCTTCCACCATCCGAAGCCAATCCAGAGGCGCCATGGACGCCTCGGTCGCCAGCCGCACCTCTCCAAGGGTCAGCCGTCCGTGCGCTCCGGGGCCGATTCCAGCCCAGTCTCCGCCACGCCAGTAGATGAGGTTGTGGCGCGATTCGCCCCCCGGCCTCGCATGGTTGGAGATCTCGTAGCCGGGCAGGCCGGCCGCCTCCGTCACCTCCTGCGTCAGCAGGTACGTGTCGGCCGATAGCGCTTCGTCCGGAAGTCCGCTCAGACGTCCACGCTTAAAACGGTCTCCGAAGGCCGTCCCGTCTTCGACTGTCAACTGGTAGAGCGACAGGTGATCCGCAGCCATGGCCAGCGCCTCGGAGAGTTCACCGCGCCAGTCCGCCAGCGACTGGCCCTGACGGGCATAAATCAGATCGAAGC
Source organism: uncultured Rhodobacterales bacterium (assembly GCA_964435755.1). Classification (GTDB taxonomy): domain Bacteria; phylum Pseudomonadota; class Alphaproteobacteria; order Rhodobacterales; family Rhodobacteraceae; genus DAINOF01. The sequence goes on along the minus strand of CAYTBD010000001.1, from coordinate 20,697 downwards.
TCACACGCTCGAAGGTCTGCCGCGCCATGTCGAACGCCGTCCGCGCTTCCGCCACCGTGTGAAGCCGCCCGAGCGCCTTGAGATCCGTATCCTTCAGTGCCTGCACGCCGACCGAAACCCGATTAACGCCCGCGTCACGGTAGCCTTTGAACCTCCCGGCCTCGACGGATGTCGGATTGGCTTCGAGCGTGATCTCCAGATCGTTGGCCGTTACCCATGCTTCGCGGATGGCAGCGATCACGCCTCCGACTAGGTCCGGCGACATCAGGCTTGGCGTTCCGCCACCGAAGAACACGGTCGACAGGACGCGCCCGTCGGTCTCTGCGGCGACGCGCGAGATCTCGCTCAAATAGGCACTCTTCCAGCGGGATTCTTCGATGTCCGCAGCCACGTGGCTGTTGAAATCGCAATAGGGACACTTGGCCTGACAGAACGGCCAGTGGATGTAGAGGCCAAAGCCCGCGCGCTGCCAGTTCTCAGCCAAAGCAGCCCGCGACAAGCTTGGCAAACGCTTCAGACCGGTGAGACATCGCGTGCTTCTTCGCGGGGTCCATTTCTCCGAACGTCTCCGTTTCCCCTTCAGGGAGGAACACCGGATCGAAGCCGAAACCCTGCGCCCCACGCATGGGCCAGACGACGCGGCCTTCGACAGCTCCATCGAAAATCTCGTCATGCCCGTCCGGCCAAGCAAGGCAGAGGGTGCACCGGAACCGACACGTGCGTGGTTCAGGCGCGGAAATCTTTTCGAGCTCTGTCCAGAGACGTGTCATCGCCATCATGAAGTCCCGCCCGCTCCCGGTCTCGGCCCAGTCGGCCGTGTGGACGCCGGGCGCCCCGCCAAGCGCATCCACCTCGATTCCGCTGTCATCGGAAAGGGAAGGAAGGCCAGACGCAGCCGCGGCCGCGTGCGCCTTGATCCGCGCGTTTCCATGGAAGGTGTGCTCGCTCTCCTCCGGCTCGTCGAGCCCAAGATCCTTTGCTGACACGACATCAACCCCGAAGGGGTGAAGAAGATCCCGGATCTCGCGAACCTTGCCCGGGTTGTGAGAGGCAATGACCAACCGATCCGCCCCGACGCGCCGCGTCATCCCGAGGCGGCCTTCTGTGCCGCCACGAGGTCCGACACGCCCTTGTCGGCGAGTCCCAGAAGCGTGTCCATCTCCTCGCGCGAGAATGTCGCCCCCTCGGCCGACATCTGGACCTCTACCAGCCGTCCTGTCCCCGTGATGACGAAATTTCCGTCGACCCCGGCTTCGCTGTCCTCCGGGTAATCGAGATCGAGGATCGGCTGCCCCGCATAGACGCCGCAGGAGACCGCGGCGACATGGTCGGCAATCGGGTCCGAGAACACGTCTCCGGCCTTCATCAGCTTGTTGGCGGCAAGCCGGAGCGCAACCCAACCGCCCGTGATTGCGGCGCAGCGCGTTCCACCGTCCGCTTGAATAACGTCGCAGTCGATCACGATCTGCCGCTCGCCCAGTGCGACGCGATCCACCGCCGCGCGAAGAGAGCGCCCGATCAGCCGCTGGATTTCCTGCGTCCGGCCCGACTGCCCGTTCTTGGCCTCGCGCCGCATCCGGGTGTGGGTCGCCCGTGGAAGCATTCCGTACTCCGCCGTCACCCAACCCAAGCCCGAGTTCTTCAGGAACGGCGGCACCTTTTCGTCGATCGACGCTGTGCACAGCACATGCGTGTCGCCGCACTTGATGAGGCAGGACCCCTCGGCATGCCGCGTCACCCCCGTCTCGATTGAAATCGGGCGCATTTCGTCTATCTGGCGTCCTGACGGGCGCATCGTGTTTCCTTTCGGCAGAGTGGGCGGTTGATACCTGCCGCCGCATCGCGAACGCAAGCCGATTGACGCGAATTCCAGCTTCATTCTAATTGGCCCGCCCGCACGGGAACCGACGCGATGAACGAAGGCACACATATCCTGACGCAGATGAGCGACCGAAGCCGCGAGGTCTTCCGGCGGGTCGTCGAAGCATACCTTTCCTCCGGCGATCCGGTGGGCTCTCGCACGCTCACCCGCCAGATGTCGGAAAGCATCAGTGCCGCAACGATCAGAAACGTGATGCAGGATCTCGAGTATCTTGGCGTCCTCGACAGCCCGCATGTCTCCGCAGGCCGCGTTCCGACGCAGCTTGGCCTTCGGATGTTCGTCGATGGCCTCCTCGAAGTCGGCGAGGTTTCTGCGTTCGACCGCGAAAAGATCGACGCAACGCTGAACTCGAATGAACGTGATGTGGGCACCATGCTCGACCGGATCGGCTCGGCGCTCTCTGGTCTGACGCAGGGGGCCAGTCTCGTTCTCGCTCCGAAGCACGAAGCTCCGATCAGGCACATCGAATTCGTGAACCTCGCCCCGGACCGGGCAATGGTCGTTCTCGTCTTCGCGGACGGCCACGTGGAGAACCGTCTCTTCCTGCCGCCACCGGGTCAAACGCCCTCGTCGATGCGCGAGGCCGCGAACTTTCTCAACGCGATGGCAGAGGGAAAGACGCTTGGTGAACTGCGGTCGTCGATCCAGAGGGAAATCACCGATCGCCGGCAGGAACTCGATACCCTCGCCGCAGCGCTCGTGGAAAGCGGCGTTGCGGTGTGGGAAAATGAGGGGGAACCGTACGAGCGGCTGATCGTCCGTGGACGGGCGAACCTTCTCGAGGAGTCAAACGAAGAGCAGGATCTCGAGCGAATCCGGCGTCTCTTCGACGATCTGGAGCGAAAACGAGACATTGCCGACTTCCTCGAACTCGCCGAGGAGGGTGAGGGCGTCCGCATCTTCATCGGGTCGGAAAACAAGCTTTTTTCACTTTCGGGTTCATCTCTCGTCGTCTCTCCATATATGAACGCAGATCGGAAAGTGATTGGCGCTGTGGGCGTGATCGGGCCCACCCGGCTGAACTACGGACGGATCGTCCCGATCGTCGACTATACAGCGCAACTGGTCGGACGGCTCCTGTCCGACCGTGGGTAACGGAAGAGGCCATGGGCAAGGCGAAGAAGGAAGAAGACGTGACGCAGAACGAGACCGAGCAGACGTTCGCCGAGGCCGAGGCGGAGTATGAGATAGGGTCCGACACGAACGAGGCGGTGGACGCGGACGAGCTTGAAGCGCTGCGCGCCGAACGGGACATGCTGCGCGACCGGTTCATGCGTGCGCTCGCGGATGCGGAGAACTCGCGCAAGCGCAGCGAGCGTGATCGCCGCGAGGCCGAACAGTACGGCGGCTCTAAGCTCGCCCGCGATCTTCTTCCCGTCTACGACGCGATGCGGCGCGCGCTGGCTGCGGCGGAGGAATCGGACAGCGAAGCCGACAAGGCCCTGCTCGAAGGTGTCGAACTCACCATGCGCGAGCTCACCAACGTGTTTCGCAAGCACGGAATCGAACCGATCGAGCCGGAAGTCGGCAACACCTTCGATCCGCAGCAGCACCAGGCGATGTTCGAGGCGCCGGTGCCGAACACCAAGGCCGGCGATATCATTCAGGTGATGGCAGTGGGCTTCATGATCCACGATCGCCTCCTGCGGCCGGCCCAGGTCGGCGTCAGCTCGACCCCGGCGTCGTGAGGGACTTCAGAGCGTAGATCAGATCGAGCGCGTCTTTCGGCGTCAACTCGTCGGGGTGGACCTCGGCGAGCGCCTTCTCGAGAGGCGAGGTCTCGGGCACGGCCGGCGGAGCGGGGGCGACGGTCGCGGAAAAGAGGGGCAGATCATCCACGAGAGCCTTCCGCGCCGATCCTCCCTCCCGTTCGCCTTTCTCGAGAGCATCGAGCACCACCCTCGCCCGTGCGATCACTGAGTGTGGCAGTCCCGCGAGCCGCGCGACTTGAACTCCGTAGCTCCGGTCCGCCGCGCCTTTCCTCACTTCGTGGAGGAAGATCACGTCCCCCTCCCACTCCTTGACCTCGACCGTGGCATTCTCGATGCCCGTCAGCTTCTCCGCCAGCGCCGTCAACTCGTGGTAATGCGTGGCGAAGAGCGCCCGGCACCGGTTCACCTCGTGCAGATGCTCGAGTGTCGCCCACGCGATCGACAGCCCGTCATAAGTCGCGGTTCCGCGGCCGATCTCGTCGAGGATCACCAGCGCCCGATCGTCCGCCTGGTTCAGGATCGCCGCCGTCTCGACCATCTCGACCATGAAGGTCGACCGTCCCCGCGCGAGGTCGTCCGATGCGCCGACCCGGCTGAATATCTGGCTCACGAGCCCGACGTGCGCCATGTCGGCCGGCACGTAGCTTCCGCATTGCGCCAGCAGCCCGATCAGCGCGTTCTGGCGGAGAAACGTCGATTTTCCCGCCATATTCGGTCCGGTGATGAGCCATACCGCCGCGCCGCCCCCGGAATCCAGCAGGCAGTCGTTCGCGACGAAGGGGGCGCCATCGGCCTTGAGTGCCTTCTCCACCACAGGGTGGCGTCCGCCTTCGACGCGGAACGACCGGCTGTCGTCGACCGTCGGCCGCGTCCAGCCGTCGGCCGCGGCCAAATCCGCCAGGGCCGCCGCCACGTCGATGTCCGCAAGCGCTGCCGCGGCATCCGATATCTCGGCCGAGCGTTCGAGGATGGTCCCTTTGAGGCTGAAATAGAGCCGCTTTTCGATACCGAGAGCCCTGCCCCCCGCGTTCAGGATCCGCGTCTCCAACTCGGACAACTGGACTGTCGTGAAGCGAACGGCGTTCGCGGTCGTCTGACGGTGAATGAAGGTCTCTGACAACGGCGCCGACAGCATCTTCTCGGCATGCGTCGCCGTCGTTTCGATGAAGTACCCAAGCACGTTGTTGTGCTTTATCTTGAGCGAGGGGATGCCCGCGTCCCGCGCGTAGTCCGCCTGCATGCGCGCGATCACGCTCCGCCCCTCATCGCGCAGCGTCCGTGCCTCGTCGAGTTCCTCGTCGAACCCATGCGCGATGAACCCGCCATCTCGTGCCAAGAGCGGCGGCTCTGCCACGAGCGCATCGTCGAGAAGGTCCACCAGCCTCTCGTGTCCCGTCAGAGACTTCGCCAATTCGCCGAAGACGTCGGGCAGCCGCGCCGCCAGGAGCGCCCCGATCGCGGCGCCTTGTGTCAGTCCGCTTCGGATCGCGGCAAGGTCTCGCGGACCACCCCTGTCCAGCGCCAGCCGCGAGAGCGCGCGGGTCATGTCGGGCACCGGCTTGAGCGTCGCTCGTACCTCGCCGCGCAGCCCGGCCTCTTCCACCAGCGCATCGACCTTCGAGAGCCGGTCATGGATCACGTCGAGATCCCGGGACGGGCTCGAAAGACGCCGCTCGAGCAGCCGTCCGCCACCCGCCGTCACCGTGCGGTCGATAGCGGATAGCAGCGATCCTTCCCGGCCGCCGGAGAGGCTTCGCGTCAATTCCAGGTTACGCCGCGTCGCCGCGTCGATCTGGACGCTCGCCGCCTCCACTTCCCGCTGAGGCGGACGCAGAAGCGGAAGCCTGCCCCTCTGGGTAAGGTCAAGGTAGGCCACGATCGCGCCCATCGCCCCGATCTCCGGGCGCGAGAACGTTCCGAACGCGTCCAGCGTCCCGACGCCCAGCGCCGAAAGCAGTCGGCCTTCCGCGGACGCACTGTCAAAGCTCCCTCGCGCAAGCGGTGTCACCGATGCCCCGCAATCCATCACGGATGCGGCCAGATCCGGCTCCAACGCTTCCGACACCAGTACTTCACTCGGCATCAGCCGCGCCAGCTCCGGCGCCAGCCGGCCTTTCGCGCAGGGCATCACTCGGAAGGCCCCTGTCGAAATGTCGACCCAGGCCAGCGCCCCGTCGCCCCGGACATCGCAGAACGCGGCGAGAAAGTTGTGCCGCCGTGCCTCCAGAAGGCTTTCCTCGGTCAGCGTTCCCGGCGTCACAAGGCGGACCACCTCGCGCCTCACGACAGACTTCGATCCGCGCTTTTTCGCCTCCGAGGGATCCTCCATCTGTTCGCACACAGCGACGCGGAACCCTTTTCGGATCAGTGTCAGCAGATAGGCCTCCGCCGAGTGCACCGGGACACCGCACATCGGGATATCGTCGCCCAGATGCTTGCCGCGCTTGGTGAGAGCGATGTCGAGAGCTGCCGCCGCTGCCACAGCGTCATCGAAGAACAACTCGTAGAAATCGCCCATCCGATAGAACAGGAGCGCGTCCGGACACCCCGACTTGATGTCGAGGTACTGGGCCATCATCGGTGTCACGGCAGAATTCGGCGCGGTCATCAGGCTCCCCCGGGCCCGGACCTTACGGAACAGGCTTCGCCTCCGAAAGGCGAAAACGCGGCAGTTGCGCAGACCTCCGAAGCAGCGCTAAGGAACCCGTCGGGAGAGGAAGACAATGGCAAGAATGAAGATCACGCGGGAGGACGCGCTCCAGTTTCATCTGGAGCCGCAGCCCGGAAAGCTGGAAATCGTTGCGACGGTTCCAATGACGACCCAGCGCGACCTGTCGCTCGCCTACTCACCGGGCGTCGCCGTCCCCTGCGAAGAGATCGCGGCCAACCCCGAGACCGCCTACGACTACACCACCAAGGGCAACCTCGTCGCCGTCATCTCGAACGGCTCCGCCGTGCTGGGCCTCGGTAACCTCGGCGGTCTCGCCTCGAAGCCGGTAATGGAAGGCAAGGCGATCCTTTTCAAACGCTTCGCCGACGTGAATTCGATCGACATTGAGCTCGACACCCAGGATCCTGACGCCTTCGTCCAGGCGGTCAAGCTGATGTCGCCAACCTTCGGCGGCATCAACCTCGAGGACATCAAGGCGCCGGAGTGCTTCATCATCGAGCAGCGCCTCAAGGAAGAACTCGACATCCCGGTCTTCCACGACGACCAGCATGGCACCGCCGTAATCTGCGCCGCGGGGCTCATCAACGCACTGCACATCTCGGGCAAGAGGCTTGAAGACTGCCGGATCGTCCTGAACGGTGCCGGCGCGGCCGGGATCGCCTGCATAGAGCTTCTCAAGTCGATGGGCGCAAGGCATCAGAACTGTGTCGTCGTCGACACCAAGGGCGTGATCTACCAGGGCCGGACCGAGGGCATGAACCAGTGGAAATCGGCCCACGCTACAAAGACCGAGCTCCGAACGCTCGAAGAGGCGATGAAGGGCGCGGACGTGTTCCTTGGCGTGTCGGTCAAGGGCGCCGTCACGCCCGGGATGGTCGAGAGCATGGCCCCTGATCCGGTGATCTTCGCGATGGCGAATCCCGATCCGGAGATCACGCCGGAGGAGGCGCAGGCGGTCCGCCCCGACGCCATAGTCGCGACGGGCCGCTCGGACTACCCAAATCAGGTCAACAACGTCCTGGGCTTCCCCTACCTTTTCCGCGGGGCGCTCGACATCCACGCCCGCGCGATCAATGACGAAATGAAGATCGCCTGCGCCCGCGCTCTCGCCGATCTCGCCCGGGAGGAGGTTCCGGACGAAGTGGCGATGGCCTACGGCAAAAAACTCACCTTCGGCCGCGACTACATCATCCCCACTCCGTTCGACCCGCGCCTTATCCACCGCGTGCCGCCTGCGGTCGCGAAGGCCGGGATGGATACCGGGGCGGCGCGCCGGCCGATCGTCGACACGGAGGCGTACACTCAAGGTCTGAAGGCGCGGATGGATCCCACGGCTTCGATCCTCCGCGGCATCAACGCCCGCGCACGCGCCGCGCAGGCCACGATGATATTCGCCGAGGGCGACGACCCCCGCGTCCTCCGGGCCGCTGTCGCCTACCAGCGAAACGGTTTCGGCAAGGCGCTTGTCGTCGGGCGCGAGGCGGACGCGAGGCAGACGCTCGAGACCGAAGGCCTTGCCGACGCCGTCAGCGAACTCGAGATTGTCAATGCCGCGAACACGCCCCACCTCGAGACCTACAAGGGTTTCCTCTACCACCGTCTTCAGCGAAGGGGTTTCGACATGCACGACGTCCACCGCCTCGCTGCCCGGGACCGGCATGCGTTCTCGGCGCTCATGCTCGCCCACGGACACGGGGACGCGCTCGTCACCGGCGCCACCCGCAAGTCCGCACATGTCCTCGAACTCATCAACCACGTCTTCGACGCAGACGCCGAGCACGGAGCGATCGGCGTCACCGCCCTGCTCCACAAGGGCCGTGTCATCCTGATCGCCGACACGCTCGTCCATGAATGGCCCGACGAATCCGATCTCGCCGACATCGCCGAGGCCGGGGCGGAGGTCGCGAGGATGCTCGGACTCGTTCCCCGCGTCGCCTTCGTCTCGTTCTCTACCTTCGGGTATCCCGTCTCCGAACGCGCAGACAAGATGCACCGCGCTCCGCAGGTCCTCGAGAGACGCGGCGTCGATTTCGAGTTCGAGGGCGAGATGACGGTCGACGTGGCGCTGAATCCGAAAGCGATGGCGCAATACCCCTTCTCGCGCCTCACCGGACCCGCGAACGTCCTCGTCGTCCCGGCCCGTCATTCGGCGTCGATCTCCGTCAAGCTCCTGCAGGAAATGGCCGGCGCCACCGTCATCGGCCCGATCCTCACCGGCGTCG
>CAYTBD010000001.1:0-12200 GCA_964435755.1 uncultured Rhodobacterales bacterium | reverse complement strand
CAAGCCGATACAGATCTGCTCCACGGTCTCCACAGTGAACGACATCCTCAACATGGCGGTCCTCGCCGCCTGCAACGTGCGCTGACATGGCGGTCTGGAACTTCGGTTCGATCAACGCGGATTATTTCTATGCGGTCCCGCACCTGCCCGCCCCCGGCGAGACGATCATCGCGACCGAGGTCTGGCAGGGCTTGGGCGGCAAGGGTGCAAACCAGTCCGTCGCCGCAGTTCGCGCGGGCTCCACCGTCCACCACATCGGCGCGATCGGCGCCGATGGGCGCTGGGCGCGGGACCGGCTCGCCCGGTTTGGCGTCGACACGACCTATGTCGCCGAGGTCGAAGGCCCCTCGGGCCATGCCATCATCTCGGTCGCGGAAAACGGGGAAAACGCGATCCTCGTCTTCGGCGGGGCGAACACCGCGCAATCGGCGAGTCATGTCCAGGACGCCCTCGCGGGTGCCGCGCCGGGTGACATTGTCCTGACGCAGAACGAAACGCCGCACTTGACCGAACTCGGCGCCGCCTCGCGCCGCCTCGGTCTCCGGCTCGTCTATTCCGCCGCGCCCTTTTCGGTCCGCGCCGTCCGGGAGATCCTGCCCTTCGCGTCCGTCATCGCCATGAACGCCGTCGAGGCGTCACAACTCGAAGAGGCCGTCGGTCGCGACCTCTCCGATTGGCCGACCGAGGCCCTGCTCGTCACCAGGGGCGCCGAGGGTGCCGACTGGCGCGATCTGAAATCCGGAGAGAGCGTGTCGGTTCCCGCAATCCCCGTGGTCCCGGTCGACACGACGGGCGCCGGGGACACCTTCGTCGGCTATGTTGCGGCCGGCCTCGATCAGGGCCTCAGGATTCGCGAGGCACTCGAGCGGGCCGCCGCCGCGGCGGCCTTGAAGGTCATGAAGAAGGGCACGGCCGACGCGATCCCGACGCTTGCCGAGGTCGCGACATTTCTGGAGGGTCGGTCCTAACCGGCGAAGGGCGCGTCCGGCCCCCAAAGCTCCCGCACACGCTCGTCCCGCCGGCAGGCGTCGCGGTAGAGTTCGTAGGCCGATGCCTTTGACCGGGGCCCGAAGCGCGTCAGGATGATATCGTCGCTCTTGTAATAGTCCTGGTGATAATCCTCGGCCTCGTAGAACGGACCCGCCTCAAGGACCGGCGTCACGATCTCCTGCCCCAGCTCGGCCTCGGCCTCGGCGATCTCGCGCTCGGCGATCCGCCGTTCCTCGGCGTTCTCCACGAAGATTGCCGTCCGATAGCTTTCGCCGCGGTCGCAGAACTGTCCGCCCGGATCGGTCGGGTCGATCGACCGCAGGAACAGGTCGATGATCTGTTCATAGCTGATGACCGAGGGGTCGTAGCTGATCTCGACCGCCTCGTAGTGCCCGGTTCCGCCGCGCGTGACCTGCCTGTAGGTTGGGTCCGCCACGGTACCGCCGGTGAAGCCGGAGACGGCCTCGCTCACGCCGCGCACTTTCTCGAAATCCGCCTCGACACACCAGAAGCAGCCTCCGGCGACGACGGCCGTCTCGGTATTCTGGGCGCTCGCCTCGTCGCAATGCACCGCGTATCCGACGAGGATCGCAACGGCGAGGAGTGCGGGTTTGATACGAAGGAATGTCTCGGTCATGAGTCTGGTCCTCTTGTTGATTCGAGTTTCTCGCTCCATTCCCCTCGTGCGCAAGACAACCGCGCGTGAAGTCACGCACGAGTGACAGTTGTCTGCGCGCGCGCCCGGGGATAGCGTCGCGCCCGGGGGGGACAGCTTATGGACCATGTCACGACGCATCAGGCCGAAGAGGACGCCCGGAACGAGGCGAGTCTCGTGTGGGTGAACGGTGCGCTCCGACCCAAGGCCGAGGCCGTCGTCAGCGTCTACGATTCCGGCTTCATGCTGGGCGACGGCGTCTGGGAGGGGCTCCGCCTCTACGACGGACGCTGGGCGTTCCTCGAAGACCATCTCGACCGGCTCTTCGAAGCGGCGAAAGCCATCGATCTTGATATCGGCCTCGAGCGGCAGGGCGTGATCGACGCCCTGGAAGCGACTCGCGCCGCGAACGGCATGGAGACGGACGCCCATGCCCGCCTGATGGTCACACGGGGTCCCAAGGTCCGCCCGTTCCAGCACCCGTCTCTCTCCCGCTCCGGGCCGACCGTCGTCATCGTCATGGAGCATTCTAAACCTGCGATTCCCCGCCCCATCCGCCTCGCCACGGTTCCCCATATCCGCGGCCTGCCGATGACACAGGATCCCAAGCTCAACAGCCATTCCAAGCTCAACTGCGTTCTCGCCTGCATCGCCGCCGAGAAGGCGGGCGCCGACGAGGCGCTGATGCTCGACGTCCACGGCTTCGTGAACACGACGAATGCCTGCAATCTCTTCATCGTGCGCAAGGGCGAGGTTTGGACCTCCACAGGGGACTATTGCATGAACGGAATCACCCGCCGGAAAGTCATCGATGTCTGCCGCGCGAGCGGAATCCCGATCTATGAGAAGAATTATTCGCTGGTCGAAGCCTACTCGGCTTGCGAGGTCTTCCTCACCGGCACGTTCGGCGCGCAGACCCCGGTTGGCGAGATCGACGGCCGGATCATCGGAACGGGCGGGATGGGCCCCGTGACGACCCGCATTCGCCGTCTTTATGCGGAGCTCGTCTCCCGGCGCTGACGCCACTTTCATCTTCCAAGGAACACGCAGGCTCGCCGGAGCAACCGATCAGGAGAGAACGATGCACATCGCGATGTGGTCCGGCCCGAGAAACCTGTCGACCGCGATGATGTACGCCTTCGGCAATCGCACGGACTGCGCCATTTGGGACGAACCGTTCTATGCCGCCTATCTCGCGGCGACCGGTCTCGACCACCCGATGCGGGACGAGATCATCGCCGCCGGAGAGACCGATCCCGCGCAGGTCGCCGCCCGCTGCACAGGCTCTGTTCCGGCCGGAAAGCCGCATTTCTACCAGAAGCACATGGCGCATCACATGATCGACGGATTCCCGCGTGGCTGGATGGCGGAACTGACCAACGTCTTCCTGATCCGCCACCCCGCCCGTGTTGTCGCGAGCTACGTGCGGAAGCGCGAACACCCGACCCTCGACGACCTCGGCTTCCGCCGGCTCGTGGACCTCTACGATCACGCAGTATCCCTCGGCCAGTCACCGGTGGTGATCGACAGTGCAGACATACGCGCGGATCCGCGCGCCGCCCTCTCGCGTCTTTGCGAACGGATCGGGCTTCCGTTCGAAGCCGCGATGCTCTCATGGCCCTCCGGCGGCCATCGCGACGACGGTCCTTGGGCGCCGCACTGGTACGGCGCGGTCCATCGCTCGAGCGGGTTCGACGGCCCAGAGGATCCGCTCAAGGATCTCGACGAAGACTACGCAGAGCTCGTTTGCGCCGCGTTGCCCTGGTACGAGGCGCTCGCGGCCCGAACCTGATCCATCCGAAGCTCCTCCCTGTCCCGCCTTCTTGACCCCCGGACGGGAATCCCTAGGCTGCGCCCCAACCAGCGGAGGCCCCATGACCCAACGCCTGCACCTCGTCTTCGGAGGCGAGCTCGTCGATCCGCAGTCCACACAGTTCAGAAATGTGGACGATATCCACGTCGTCGGAATTTTTCCTGACTACGCAAGCGCTTACGCCGCCTGGAAGGCCGAGGCACAGCGCACCGTCGACAACGCGCACATGCGCTACTTCATTGCCCACCTGCATCGTCTCCGGGACGAGGGAGCCGAAGCTTCGTCGACCGAAGAACTCGGCCGCTGAGGTGCGATGACGCGCTCCGCCGGACTGGCGCTCTACCTTGCGTCGCGTGCCTTCGCGGACCGTGGAAAAGGCAAGACGGATCAGGAGGAGTCGCCACTTGCCGCCAGGCCGGAGGGACAGCTTGTCTGGTTTGCCTCCGGGGCTGGTACACGTCCCGACTCTCTTGTTGAGCTTGCGCGACGGTTCGTTTCCACGCGTGCCGGGAGCTCCGCTCTTGTGACCTCTGTGGAGCGCCGGGCGCTCCCCGATCCGCTCCTTTCCGACAGGATGCCGGAGGATATGCCCCGCGACCTCAAGCGCTTCCTCGATCACTGGCGCCCGGATGTCGCCGTTCTGGCGGGCGAGGTCGCTCATCCGGCCGCCATCGTCGAAGCACATCACCGGGGCACACCGGTCTGCCTTCTAGACGCCCGCGTGTCGAACGCCTCCGCCCGAAAGTTTCGCTGGGCGCCGATGGCGACGGCGTCTCTCTTCCAGCGCGTTTCGTATATACTGACGCCCACTGCCGCCGACGCCGAAATGTTTCGCCGCCTGCGCGCGCCGGCAGATCGCGTGGAGGCGACGGGATGTCTCGAGGAAGGACGGGCGCCGCTTCCCTGCAACCGCTCCGACCATTCTGCGCTGGCAACGCTTCTCGCGGCGCGTCCGGTCTGGCTCGCCACGAACGTCCATGCCGAGGAGGTGGAGCAGGTTCTTGCCGCGAACGATCAGGCGCGCCGCCTCGCGCACCGGCTGCTTCTGATCCTGAGCCCGGCCGACCCGGCGGACGGTCCGGGTCTCCGGGACAGGTTCGAGAACCTGGGCCTGAAAGTCGCGCTGCGGTCCGGGGGAGAGGAGCCGGACCCGGACGTGCAGATCTATGTCGCGGACGTTCCGGGCGAAGACGGCCTTTGGTATCGCCTCGCACCGATTGCGTTTCTCGGCGATTCGCTGATCCGGAACGGCCGTGGTCACGATCCGCACGAACCTGCCGCGCTCGGGTCGGCGATTGTCACAGGACGGCAGACCGGGCAGCACCGCGAGGCATTTTCCCGCTTTCTCGCTGCCGGGGCCGCGAGGACGGTCGGATCGGGCGAGGCGCTCGGAGACGCCGTGACGGATCTTCTCTCCCCGGACCGAGCGGCTGAAATGGCGCGCCGGGCCTGGGAAATCACATCGGCCGGCGCCGAGGTGACGGATCGCGCACTGGAAGTAATCGCGATCGCGCTCGACGAACGGGATCCGGCCTGATGCGGCCGCCCGCGTTCTGGAGCAATCCGCCCGATGCTCCGGGCTGGCAGGCGCATGTTCTCGCTCCACTCGCCGCGGTCTATGCAGCGGGGACGGCCCGACACCTCCGGACGGGTGGGTACCGTGCCAGCGTCCCGGTCATCTGTGTCGGCAACATAAATGCCGGGGGCACCGGGAAGACGCCGACAGTGATCGCGCTGGCGGACCGGCTTTTCTCGGCGGGCCACTCGCCACATGTTGTGTCGCGGGGCTACGGCGGCCGTGTTGCCGGTCCGGTGCGGGTCGATCCCTCAAGGCACGGAGCGGCAGAGGTCGGCGACGAGCCCCTTCTTCTGGCGGCCTTTCTTCCGGCATGGGTGTCGCGCGACAGGGCCGAAGGCGCCAAGGAGGCCCAACGGGACGGCGCGAGTGTGATCCTCCTCGACGACGGGTTCCAGAATCCCTCGGTCGCCAAGGATCTGTCCATCGTCGTCGTCGATGCCGAGACGGGTTTCGGAAACGGGCGCGTCATTCCCGCGGGACCGCTGAGAGAGCCCGTCGAAGCAGGGCTCCGACGCGCCGATCTCGTCCTGGCGATCGGAGGCGGAGAGGCGCAGGCGCAATTCCGGCGCGTCTGGGGAAACCGGCTTCAATGCCCTCTGGCGACGGCGGAACTCCTGCCGCTTCAGACAGGGATGGATTGGTCGGGGCTGCGCACGCTCGCCTTTGCGGGCATTGGGAGGCCGGAGAAGTTCTTTCGAACGCTTCGAGATCTCGGAGCCGACCTCGTTCGTGCCGAGCCCTTGAGCGACCATCAGGCGCTCACCCCCGCCCTGATGAAGCGACTTGAGGTCGAGGCCCAGAAGCTCGGTGCGCAAATGGTTACGACGGAAAAGGACGCGGTGCGGCTTCCCGCGTCCTTTCGCCAGAAGGTCCTGACCCTCCCGGTCCGACTCGAACTGGATCGCGGCGATGCCCTCGACACCGCTCTGACCCGGCTTTTCGCCTAGCCTTCGAGTTTCTCGTCGAGGATGGCCGCGAACTCCTCATAACTCATGTTGCTGTATTTCTCGCCGTCGATGACGAAGGACGGCGTCGCGTTTATGTCGTCGGCCTCGGCATTTTCCTGATAGACGGCAACCATCGCACGTGCCTTGTCGCCGTCCTGCAGACAGGCGTCGACCTCTTCGTTCGACAGGCCAGCCGTCCGGCCGAGCTTCTTGAGGTTCTCGGCGACTGCGGCCGGATCTCCGCCAGCGGTCCACTCCTGCTGGGTATCGTAGAGAAGCTCGGTCATGCCGAAGTAGCGCTCCGGGCCGGCGCACCGCGCAAGCATCGCTGCCCAGAGGCCGAAGCGGTCGAAGTACACCTCCCGATAGATGAAGTGAATTCTGCCGGGATCGATGTAGTTTTCCTTGAGGTCCTTGAACGTACTCTGATGGAAGGTCCGGCAGTGCGGGCAGGTGAAGGAGGCGTACTCGATCACCGTCACGTCCGCATCGGGGTTCCCAAGCGTCATTTCCATGACCTGTGACGTGTCGATCTCGCCTTCCTGTGCGTGTGCGAAGCCCGTCATCAGCGACGTCGCGCCGCCGGATCCGGATCGGTTGAGGAAGCCGTAGCCACCGGCGAAGACGGCGGCGGATGCGGCGGAGAGAAGCAGGATTCGGCGGTTCATCTGTCTGACCTCGTCAGGATTTCTTGCTGTTGTGAATGTTCTGGCCAAGGGCCTCGAGAGCGTCGCGGAGGGCGTCGTCTCCCACGCCTTCGACGTCACGGCGCACGGCCGCGACGACCTCGGCGGATGGTTCTGCGGGTTTCGGTTCGAAGGCGGCCTGCGCCTCGGCAAACCCCGTGGCGGCGGTCTGTGTGATCCGGATGCGCGAGACGGCGTTGTAGCCATAGACGGCGTTCACCTTCTCGCGGAGCCTCTCCTTCTGCATCTCGACGATCGGCGCGAAGGCTCCCGTCGTGAGAAGCGTGAGCGTCGCGCCAAAGCCCCGACCGTAGGACATCTCGACAGGGCGCGCGATCCGTGCGGTGTCTTCGCCCGCGATCTCGGCCCAATGCGTCAGAAGCCGGCTCACGGCGAAACCGCGCGTTTCGCTCGCGACACGGATCTGCGGCGCCAGTAGCGCCCCTGCGCGTTCGGGTCCGCGGGCGCGTCTCGATTTTTCGTGGGGTCCCGCTCGTGGCATTTGCTTTCATTCCAAGTGTCTTCGACTAGTCTAGAGATGGGTGCCACGGGCTCTACGGAAAAGCGATAGCAAGGGAATAATAATTGCGTGACGAGACTTTGCCGTCGGCGCTTCTGAACTGGTACGACGCTCACGCGCGGATACTTCCGTGGCGCGTCGCGCCTGCGGACAGGGCGGCGGGCATCAGGCCGGACCCGTACCGCGTCTGGCTGTCCGAGATCATGCTTCAACAGACCACGGTTGCGGCCGTCCGCGACTACTTCCACAGGTTTACGGACCGGTGGCCATCCGTCACGGATCTCGCTTTGGCGGACGATGCGGAGGTGATGGGCGAATGGGCGGGCCTCGGCTACTACGCCCGCGCCCGCAATCTGCTGAAATGCGCGCGCGTTGTCGCGTCGGAGCACGGTGGACACTTTCCGGACACGCGAGAAGATCTGCTCGCCCTGCCCGGAATAGGACCCTACACGGCGTCCGCCATCGCGGCGATCGCGTTCGATCGGCCGGAGACGGTCGTCGATGGCAACGTCGAACGGGTGATGGCCCGCCTCCGCGCCGTCGAGGATCCCCTTCCCCGGTCGAAAAAAGACCTCGCCCGCCTCGCCGGTCATCTGACGCCGGATGTCCGCCCCGGAGACTACGCCCAAGCGGTCATGGACCTCGGCGCGACAGTCTGCACGCCGCGAAATCCCGCCTGCGGCATCTGCCCGTGGATCGCCGCCTGTGCCGGACGGGCCGCCGGAATCGCGGGCAACCTGCCCAGAAAGCAGCCGAAGACCGCGAAACCGGTCCGTCACGGCATCGCGTGGATCGGGATGCGGACGGACGGCGCATGGCTGCTCGAGACGCGGCCCGAGAACGGCCTTCTTGGCGGCATGCTCGGGTGGCCCGGAACCGACTGGTCCGCGGATCCAACCGGCGAGGCTCCCGCGAAAGCCGATTGGGAGCAACTCGGCGCCGAGGTCCGTCACACGTTCACGCATTTTCATCTGCGCCTCGCGCTCCTTGTCGCGCATCTGCCGGAAGACCTTGAACCGAACCGCGGCCATTTTGTCGCGCGAGAAGACTTCCGCCCGTCGACCCTTCCGACCGTGATGCGGAAGGCCTTCGACCTCGCCCGGCCGGCGCTTCGCATGGATTGAGCACGCCATGGAACTGACGCTAAGATGAGCCACGAGGGGCGAGCAGAAGAGGACCGCGCATGATCGGTTCCGCCGAACTCAGGTCATTCTCGAGAACCGCCCCGTTCTGGGCTTCCGTGGCGCTCGTCCCGATGGTCTGGACCGGCGCCGTCTTCGGGGGCTGGACGGTCCTACTTCCCCCGCTCGTCACGTGGTGGATGTTTTCCGTCCTTGATCGGATTACCGGTCCCGAGCTTGAGAATGCAGACCCTGATACGGCGGAGAAGGACATCTTCTGGTATCGCCTCGTCACACTGATCTGGGCACCGCTCCAGTTTCTGACGATCTTCGGGCTGCTCGGCTATGTGACACGGACCGCTCACCTCGCGCTATGGGAGGAACTTCTCGTCTTCTTTGGTGCCGGCATCCTGTCGGGCACCATCGGCATCGTCTATGCGCATGAACTCATTCACCAGAAGAACCGGTTCGAGCGTTGGCTCGGTGACCTTCTCCTGGCGATGGTGCTCTACGGGCACTTCAGATCGGAGCATCTGCACGTGCATCACCGCCACGTCGGCACGCCGCGCGACGCCGCGACGGCGCGCTACAACGAGGGCTTTCACGGCTTCTTCTTCCGCGTCCTGAAGGACTGCGCGGCCTCGGCATTCCGAGCGGAAAAGGAAATGCTCTCGCGCAAGGGCCGCCCCTGGTGGGACAGGTCGAATCCGTTCTGGCGCTATGCCGCGCTCCAGTCGGCCTATGTGCTTCTTGCGCTCCTGATCGGCGGATGGCTGGGACTCGCCTTCTTCCTGTTCCAGGCGCTCGTCGCGATCTGGCAACTCGAGCTCGTGAACTACGTCGAACACTACGGTCTCGTCCGGAAGCCCCTCGGAGAGGGACGGTACGAGCCCGTCCGTCCGCACCACAGTTGGAACGGCGCACAAAAGGCCTCGAACTGGCTTCTGATCAATCTTCAGCGCCACGCCGATCACCACGCGAAACCGGACCGCCGATTTCCGCTCCTCCAGAATCGCGGTTCCGAGGAGTCACCGCAACTTCCTTTCGGATATCCGGTGATGACCCTCATGGCGCTCGTGCCGCCTCTGTGGCGTCGCGTGATGAATCCTCGTGTGCGAAAATGGCGGGCGATGTTCTACCCGGAAATCACCCGGTGGACGCGGCACGGCATGCCGGCGGACTGACGAGTTCGTCTCTTCTTGCGGACCGGTCGCTGCAGGATGACTGATCAGCCCACCAGTGAACGCGCCGCATTGACGGCACGCTCGGCGTAGAAGCGCATTTTCGGATCTCCCGGATCCGCCCGAGTGATGATCCAGCCCGCGGATGCGAAGCACCGGAGCGCGACGAAAAGCTCGACATCGTCGACACGCGGCGAAGCGGCATGTCGGGCTTGCCGGTATCCGCTGCAAAGCGCGCTTCGTGCCGCGCTGTACATGGGGTCGCCGATCCCCTGAACGAGCGCGGTCGCGAGATCGTAGGTGCGGAACCCGAACCCGCAGTCGTCGAAATCGATGATCGAAAGATCCTCCCCGTCCACGAGCACGTTCTCGCGAAGCAGGTCCGCGTGGATCAGCCCGACATCAGCCTCGCCTCTCTCGAATGTCGCGAGGCTCGCGTCCATTCGTTTCCGGGCCGCATGCATGAGGTCGGCCTCTTCAACGGTCAGCGCGGGGTTCTCCCAAAACCGCCCCCACAGGGCATCCGGGCCGGTGAATGCTCCCGGGCTCCAGCGCGGCCGGTCGAAGCTTTCCGGAAGCCCCAGTGCATCCGTCGCATCGTGCATCTCCGCAATCAAACGCCCGAGGGCGGAGTAGCGGGCGCCCACCCACTCGGAGTCGGCGGGGAGGGGCGTTTCGCCATCACCGAACTGATCCCCTTCTACCCAAGAGATCACCGAGGCTGTGCGTCCGCCGGATTTCGCAAGGTATTCTCCATCGAGGGCCTGAATCGGCATCGGCACGGGCAGCCCGGCATCCGCAAGCCGCGCCATCCACCACAGTTCCGAGAGGATCGCGGCATCGCTTTGGTATCCGGCGCGATGGAGCCGCAGCGCCGCCCGCGCCCCATCCATCAGCGCGATTTCGTAGACCGCGTTTTCGCGATCCTTGATCAGGCGCGGTTCCCCGACCGCGCCCCAGCGGCGGGCTGCATCCGCGGCGCTCACTTCGTCAGGTCCGCCAGGACCGCGCCCAGTGTGCCGACTGCCAGGTCGGCATGGTCGCGCGAGAAGGGCATCGGAGGCCGCAGCTTGAGGATGTTCATGTCCCGTCCGATCCGTCCGATCAGAACGCCGCGATCCTTCATCTCCTCGACCGACCGTTCGGCGAGCCGTGTGGCCGGTGCGCTGTGCTGCTCTCGCAACACGACCCCGAAGAACAGTCCGCGGCCCCTCACCTCCGCGATGCAGGGATGATCGAGGTCGAGAAGCGCGGCCTTCGTGTAATCGCCGACATCCGCCGCGTTGGAGACGAGGCCCTCCGCCTCGATGACGTCGAGCACCGCAGCTGCCGCCGCCGCGGCGACGGGGTTGCCGCCGAATGTGTTGAAGTATCCGAAGTCCTCGCGGAACGCGGCCATGATGTCGGGTCGGGCCACCGCGGCTGCGACGGGATACCCGTTTCCCATCGGCTTGCCCAACGTCACGACGTCCGGCGCAACGCCGAGCCAGTCGTGCCCCCAGAAATGTGATCCGATGCGCCCGAAGCCCGGCTGAACTTCGTCGCAGAGGATCAGTCCCCGCGCGCGCCGGACCACGGCGACCGCCGGATCGAGTATGCCGGGATTCAGGTTCGGGAGGCCTTCGTTCGCGAAGACAGGGCACAGCATCAGCCCGGCGAACCCCGGCCCCGTCTCCTCAAGGTCGACGATCGCCCCTGCGACTTCCCGCGCGAAGGCCTCGGCCTGCCCTTCGAGCGATCCTCCCACGGGGTCGAGGCTGTCCGGGGCCGGCACGAGCCGCACGTTCGCGGCTCGGCCTCCGATCGGCGGCCGTCTCGTCGACAGTTGCGACACCGCCGAAGTGTTGCCGTGGTAGGTGTTGTCTGTGGCTATGATACCGGTCTTTCCGGTCACCGCCTGTGCCATCCGCAGCGCGAGATCGTTCGCCTCCGATCCGGTGCATACCATGATCGCTTGGCTCAGATCGTGCCTGAGCGTCCCGGTCAGCCGCTCGATGTAGTCGAGGACGCCGTCGTGCAGATACCGGGTGTGCGTGTTCAGCGTTGCCGACTGCCGGCAGATCGCCTCGACCACCTTCGGATGGCAGTGCCCGACATGCGGGACATTGTTGTAGCAATCGAGGTACGTCTTGCCGCCCGAATCCTGGAGCCAGACCCCCTCGCCCCGTACGATGTGCACCGGTTTCTCGTAGAACGTCGGCACATTGGGGCCCATCAGGCGCGCGCGCCGCTCCAGAAGATCGCTCATTCCTCGCCCCTCACCGGGCCCCGAAGTGCCTTGACCGCGCCGCGCTTCGTCTTTTCGTCCACCCGCCGCCTCTGGGAGGCGAGCGTCGGCTTCGTGGGCTTGCGCCGTTTCGGCACCACCATCGCCTTGCGGATCAGTTCGGCCAGACGCTCCCGTGCGATTTCCCGGTTTCGCGCCTGGCTCCGCGTCTCGTCGACCTGGATCACCACAGCCCCGTCCTTGGTCCACCGCCGCCCCGCGACCCGCCGCAGCCGGTTCTTGACCTGAGGCGGGAGGTTCGGGCTCCGCTCCGCTTCGAACCGCAATTCCACTGCGCTCGAGACCTTGTTCACGTTCTGCCCGCCGGGCCCGGACGCGCGCATGAACTGCTCGACGAGCTCCCATTCCTCGATGGCGATGTTGCTGTTCACGGCAAGCATGGCGACCCCCTCGCCCGATCCATACAACACCCCCCGAAAAC